>WTGD01000141.1 GCA_011523725.1 Nitrospinota bacterium | reverse complement strand
CGCTCAGAGATGATGCTGACAATGCTGGAGTGTGGCGTCGAGTGTGAAGTGCATCACCATGAGGTGGCCTCCGCTGGGCAATGTGAAATCGATATTCGATTCGATACCCTGGTGACCACGGCGGATAAGCTGATGAAGTACAAGTACATCGTCAAGAACGTGGCAAGAAAGCATGGAAAGACGGCGACCTTCATGCCGAAACCCGTGTTCCTCGATAACGGCACCGGAATGCACTGCCACCAAAGCATCTGGAAGGATGACAAGAACATCATGTATCGGGCGGGGACTTATGGAGATCTGAGTCCGGACGCACTTTACTACATCGGCGGCTTGTTGAAGCATGCGCCCGCATTGCTGGCTTTCACCAATCCGACGACGAATAGCTACCGCCGCTTGGTGCCGGGTTATGAGGCGCCTATCAATTTGATCTATAGTTGCCGCAACAGAAGCGCTTGCGTGCGCATACCGATGTATTCTTCAAGCGAGAAGGCCAAGAGGGTCGAATTCCGTTGTCCCGACCCCTCTTGCAACCCTTATCTGGCCTTCGCCGCGATGTTGATGGCTGGCCTGGACGGCATCCAAAATAAAATCATGCCGCCCGACCCAATCGACAAGAATCTCTATGATCTCGGTCCAGAGGAGAAGGGCAGCGTGCAGCAGACGCCCGGAAGCCTGCCCGAGGCTTTGGACGCGCTCGAAGCTGATTATGAGTTCTTGCTGAAAGGCGACGTGTTCACGAAGGATGCCATCGACAACTGGATCGAATACAAGCGTGTAGAGGAGGTGGATGCGGTGCGCCTGCGTCCGCATCCCCACGAATTCCACCTCTACTATGATATCTAAATTTCTGTATCACCGATTCTGAAAAAACGGGACCGACAAACCCCTCGGGTGGACTATTCACTCGAGGGGTTTGTCGTTTTCATCGGAAGCAATGTTTCGTCACGGCTTGGGGATGAGGTTTGTCTACCTTGAAGGCGGGTGTGTTCTAAAGAACTCCCGCGATGAGCGTTTCCGGGACGATAATTGCAAAGACATCACGCGGACCATGCACACCTTTGATGAGCGTCAGGGCAATGTCGGCCGAACGACTGGGTCCTGTGATGATATTGACGCAACTGGGCGAGGTGCCTTCTCCTTGCATGAGGATTCTTTCGAGTTCAGGACCCAGCGAGGAGATATGGGGCAGGATGTTCTTTTCGGGAATGAGGGCCAGGTGAGTTTCCGGAAGCAGGGAGTGAAGGCGCGGATGACCGGGCCCGCTCCGCAAGACGATACTGCCCGTTTCCGCAATCGCCCAGTCGCAGCCTGTAATCCCGATGCCGCAGCGGGCGATGGCGTCGCGGTTATCCCCCTCGTTCGATGGGGAAATCACGTCAAACCCTTCATCCCTTAGCCAAGCAGTTACTTCGATCGGCAGGCCGTCGCTGATGGCGACGGGGTATTCTTTCCATTTGGCCGCCAGATCGAGCAGATATTCCCGAACGTGATCCACGGAATGTGGACGATGAACGGGATTTGCTACCGCTTCGAACTCTGCCGCGAAGCGGGTAGCGGCGTCTGGGACGCTGATTTCCGGCAGTGGGCCTTCGGTGCTTTCAAAGTGGCCGTGCGACAAGCCGTGTGCCAACTCCAGGGCTTGGTGGGTCTTTTCGATTACCATCTCCTGAGCGCTGGTTCGTTGCGTGTCATGAGGTGCTGCAGACGAATCGATGCCCCTTCGTTGTTTCTCCCGCCAGCGCGCGCGGAAACTTTTTTTCGCGATTCTTGGGAGTTCGCGCCCCTGCGCCCACGATCCCATAGGTCCTGGTAACCATGACGCTGTTTTGGCGTTCAGGAATCTAGAAAAAACGGACCCTACCTTGAACCCCGTTTCCCAAACGAAAGGTTTGCGCATCGCCATGCCGAGCAAGCGGAATGAGAATCTTTCCATCAGCGCGTTATTTTTTTTGACCGTTCTCGCTTCTCTCATTTCCAGCAACATGCGGGGAATGTCGACGAATACGGGGCAGGCGTCCATACAAGCGCCGCATAGACTCGATGCCGCGGGAAGTTCGCCAGAAACGTCAAGGCCGCGGAGCATAGGACTTAATATCGAGCCGATCGGCCCTCCGTATACGGAGTCGTATGTATGGCCGCCGACCGTCTGGAAGACCGGGCAGGCGTTTTGACAAGCTCCGCAGCGGATGCAATGAAATGCTTCCTGAAATGGGGTCCCGAGGTGTCTGGAGCGTCCTCCATCGAGGAGTACGAGATGAACTTCATCGGGTCCGTCCGCTTCGTTTTCTTTTCTTGGTCCGGTGAGCATGGTGAAATAGCTGGTGAGTTTTTGGCCCGTTGCGCTGCGGGGAAGCACTGAGAGGAGCGTAAGTGTGTCTCGCAGCGTGGGCACTACTTTTTCGAACCCCATAATGGCGACATGGACTTTGGGCAAGGTAGTGACGAGTCGTCCGTTTCCCTCGTTCGTGACAAGACATAGCGTTCCGGTTTCCGCCACGGCGAAATTCACGCCGCTGATTCCCATACCCGCACGCAGGAATTCCGTTCTCAGTTTCTTGCGAGCGATTGATGTGAGCTCCTGGGGGTCCGAGCCTGCGTTTGGGTCTACTTTTTCGCGGAAAAGGTCTTGCACTTGCTTCAACGTCTTGTGGATGGCTGGCGCCACGAGGTGGCTCGGCGTCTCGTTGGCCAGTTGTAGTATCCATTCGCCCAGGTCGGTTTCGTAGGGGGTGATCCCCGCCGCCTCCAGTGCCTGATTCAGGTGGATCTCCTCCGATGCCATGGACTTGCTCTTGACGACCGTTTCGACCCCATGTTTGCGGGCGATTTCGAGGATGGTTCGTTTTGCGGAATCCGCATCGGGCGCAGAGTGAACATGCACGCCGAGATTCTGTAGGCTCGCGAACAAGGTTTCGAGATGTTTGTCGATCTCGTCGAACGTTTTCCTGCGGATTTCTCTCGCTTTCGCCCGCAATGCGAGCGGTGCGGCAGTCGACTCAAAGGCCTGCGCGCGCTGGTTGGCGAATTTGCCCGTAGCTGCCTGAAGGGCTTCTTGAAGAGGGAGGTTTATCAGCGCGGAATTAGCGCGTTCGTTGAAAGGCGTATTCAAGCCTAGTCTTCCTCGGGCCAGCCCGGATTGTTCGGTCCGGAGAGGGCCTGCGCAAGATGGAGGAGTTTGATTTGTGAGTTTCGCCTCGATAATCCACCCGAAATATGCAGCATGCAGCCGGCGTCTGCCGCCACGAGCCAGGTAGCGTCGACTTCCTCGGCGGATTTGATCTTCTCTTCAAGCATGGCGCATGAGACTTCCGGAAATTTAACGGCGAACGAGCCGCCGAACCCGCAGCAGCGGTCGCAATCAGGCAATTCCTCCCGGTTCTCGGCCACCATGTCGAGGCACTGGCGGGGCGTTTGGTTTTCCCCCATGCCACGCAGAAGATGGCAAGAATCGTGATAGACGGTTTTCCCGGGAAGCGTTGCGCCGAAATCCTCCACTTTTATCTTGCAAAGGAATTGGGACAACTCAATGACGCGCCCGGCGATTTGCGCGGCCTTTTCCCGCTCCCAAGGGTCGGCCGGGAACAAGGTGGGCAAGACGCATTTGAGCATCCAGCCGCAAGACCCCGAGGGAACGATGATCGGAATGTCGTCCTCCAGCAAGTGTAACTGGGTTTCGAGAATTTTCCTTGCCTCGGCCCTGAAGCCGTTGTTGAAGTGAGGGAGTCCGCAACAGGTGAGTCCTTCCGGATAAATAACATCGATATCCGCCCTCTCGAGCAAATGGACAGTTGCCTCGCCGACTTCGGGGAAGAACTGATCTACCAGACACGTGGCGAAGAGGATGACACGTTTGGGTCGGTTCTCATGCGTTTCAGAAGACATCATCCGCTATCTCCAGAGAATGTACAGACTGATATCAATATATTATGCCGTTTTGAGCCGTCAATACAAACAAAGGGAAAAGAGATTTCCGTTGAACGCAGGCTTCAGAAATGTTAGCTTCCTTACGGCATCCGAACGAGGGTCGAGAGCAACTCGGGTGCCTCTTTGGGAAACGCAAGGATATCCGATTCATCGTCAAACCCCGGAGCAGGCGTGATGTTCAAACAGAAACGCTACGTTTTGGTGTGTACGAACGAGCGTGCGATGGATCATCCCAAGGGAAGTTGCGCCAACTGCGGTTCCCTGGAAGTCCGCGAACGGATGAAATCCCTTCTGGAAGAGAAAAATCTCAAGAGTCAGGCGCGCATTCTCGCGACGAGTTGCATGGATGTTTGCGAGAATGGCGCCGTTGTTTGTGTGATGCCCGATAATGTCTGGTATGGCGGCGTGAGGCCTGAAGATGCAGAAGAGATCGTTGAAAAACATTTGGAAAACGGAGAGCCCGTGGAGCGGCTCCTGATACCCGAAGAGATGAGCGGGCTTTCGTTGTTTGGTTGAAGATGAAGGGCTGTTATCGCGTGTAATTCCAGGAGCGGTGAAATGGATGTTCAGTTGAACGAGTTTCAGACCGCGCTGCAAAGCAGCGTTCGGCAATTCGTGAATCAGGAAGTGATTCCGGTCGCCAGCGAGTATGAGCATAAAGACGAGTACCCCCATCCACTGGTCAACCGGATGAAGGAACTGGGGTATTTCGGCGCGCTCGTGCCGGAGTGTTATGGCGGCAGCGAGATGGACGCGATGAGCTTCACGGTTTTGACCGAAGAGTTGGCACGGGGCTGGATGAGCCTGACCGGCGTGCTGGGCGCCCATTCGATGGTGGGATGGATGATCAACGAATTCGGCAACGACGAACAGCGCCAGGACTGGCTTCCCCGGGTGGCTGAGGGGAAAATGCGCTTCGGTATCGGCATCACCGAGGCGGATGGGGGTTCCGACGTCGCGGCCTTGAGAACGTCCGCCCGCCGGGAGGGGCAGGACTACATCGTCAACGGCTCGAAAATGTTCATCACCAACAGCGAGAACGCCACGCATTTCGCGATCATGGCCCGCACGAACCCCAAGGCGGAGAAACCCACCCGGGGGATCAGTTGCATCCTCATGGACAGGAATCTGCCCGGTTTCAGCGCCAGCCGCCATCTGGACAAGATGGGCTACAAGGGGCTTCGGACGGGAGAGCTGGTTTTTGACGATTGCCCGGTCCCGGCTTCGTACCTGATTGGAGAGGAGAACAGGGGATTCCACCAGCTCATGGCGGCCCTGGAGTTGGGCCGTATCCAGGTGGCCGCCCGGGCGGTGGGGCTTCATGCCGCCTGCTTTGAGGATTCCATCAAATACGCCCAGCAGAGAAAGAGCATGGGCAAGCCCATCGCCGAGCACCAGGCCATCCAGATAAAGCTCGCCGACATGGCCACCTCCCTGGAAGCGGCCCGCCAGCTCACCTACCGCGCGGCGCGCATGAAGGACCAGGGCGTGCGGTGCGACCTCGAGGCCGGCATGGCGAAGCTCTTCGCCTCCGACGCCTGCCAGCGAGCGTCCGAAGCCGCCGTGCACATCCACGGGGGATACGGCTACATCAAGGAGTTGCCGGTCGAGCGCTATTACCGCGACTCCATTCTCCTGCAGGTGGGCGAGGGCACGAACGACATCCAGCGGATCGTGATCGCGAAGCGACTGGTGGAGAAATACCCCGCTTGAATTTTACATAACCCCGGAAGACTTTTTTGCCCGAATTGCCTCGGAAACGGGCGGCTGAAATCCGTAACCTCTTGAATATGTTTCAGTAAAAAGTCCCGAACATGTTCGGTAATTTATCGAAAAACCCCGTGAATTTATCGAAATTTATCGAATTTTTCGGAAATT
>WTGD01000446.1 GCA_011523725.1 Nitrospinota bacterium | reverse complement strand
GGGTTTTTCAACAGCCCCTATTTTATCCGGCTGTATTCAGCCCTCTTCCAGCGCGAGGCGGGGGACCGGCTTCTCGTCAATGGCCAGATGGAGGACAGACGCGAACACCGCGAGGAACACGGCGGCCCACCACATCAGGTCGTACGAGCCGGTGCGATCGTGGATCACCCCGCCCATCCATACGCCGACGAAGCTTCCGATCTGATGGCCCAGCAGCACGATGCCGGAGAGGGTCGCCATGTATTTCAACCCGAAGAGCTGCGCGACGATGCCGGTGGTCAGCGGGACCGTCGAGAGCCACAGCATCCCCATCGATGCGGCGAATATATAGATCGTCATGTCCCGCACCGGAGCCATCAGGAGCGCGACGATGACCAGCGCCCGGGCCAGGTAGATGACGGAAAGACTCATCTTCTTGCTGAACCGCTGGCCGATGGCGCCCGAGGCGAACGCGCCGAAGATGTTGAGCAGCCCGACGATCGAGATCGCATAGGCGCCCACGTGCGGCGAGAGGCCGAGATCGGTGACGTAGGCGGGGAAGTGCACGACCATGAACGCGACGTGGAACCCGCACACGAAGAACCCGACCGTGAGGAGCACGTAGCCGCGATGGCTCATCGCCTCGCCGAGCGCTTCCCCGAGCGTCTGGCCCGAGTCCGGCTCGCCGACCGCCTTGCCCTCGCCCCGCAGGGTGAACGCGAGCGGAATCATGACCAGCGTGATGAGGGAGATCACCAGGAGCGCGTCGTACCATCCGTAGCTCGATATCAGGGCCTGGGTGAGGGGTGAGAAGATCACCTGGCCGAGCGAGCCGGCCGCGGTTCCGAAGCCGAGGGCGAGCGAGCGGCGCTGCGGCCCCACGACCCGCGCGATGGCGGCGAGCACGAGCGAGAACGAGGTGAACGCGACCCCGAGGCCGACGAGGACGCCGCCGCTCAACAGGAGCGCGATTCCGCTGTCCGCCACCGCCATGCCTGCCACGCCCAGGGAGAAGACGACAGCGCCGAAGACGATCACCAGCGCGGTTCCGTAGCGGTCCGCGATGGCCCCGGCGACCGGGACGCCGACTCCCCACAACAGGTTCTGGACCGCCATCGCGAACGCGAAGGTCTGGCGCGACCACCCGTTCGCGACCGTCATCGGATCGAGATAGAGCCCGAAGCTCCCGCGAATCCCGAATCCGATGAGCGAGATCAGGCAACCGGCCACGATAATCGCGAGTACGGCGCCGCGACCGGGGTGGATATCGGTGGTGGAAACGCGGCTCATGGGGATTCGGTCTCCGTTTCGAGCAATGGCCGAAGCGCGGCGCGCCCCTCTGTCCCGGCGGCGCGCATACAAGGCGCGCAACGTAACACGCCCACAGTCGATTTCATATCCGGCTCCGGATCATCCGTGTTTTTGTTTCACCGGGACGCCCGCTCTTCTCGCCTAAGTGTCCCGGGGCGTGTATAGTCGCGCCCATGAACGCGCAAGCTCCCTTTTTCATGTCGGGCGAAATCCTCGCTCTCTCATCTTCGTTCATCTACTCGGCGGCGCTCATCTCCTTCCGCCGGGGGCTGAGGAGCGCATCCCCCATCACCGGGGTGCTCATCACGAACGCCGTGGCGAGCGCATTGCTCTTGAGCATCGCCTTTTTCCTGGGCACGCTCCAGACCTCATCGCTCAGGCCCGTCCTGTGGTTCATGCTGGCGGGCTGTCTGGGGCAGGGGATGGGCCACCTGGCTTCCTACACGGCCATCCAGCGAATCGGCGCGAGCCGCACCAGCCCCGTCCAGGCTTCGGCGCCGATATGGGCGGTATTTTTCGCCGCCTTCTTTCTGGGGGAAGAGCCGGGCGTGGCGGTCGTGCTGGGCACGTTCTCCATCGTCGGGGGCGTGGCGCTCATCTCGATGGGTGAGGGCAAGGACGTCGCCAAAGGCGGCATGGGGCCGGAATTCCGCCGCGCGCTCATATTCCCCGTCTTCGCCTCGTTCATGTACGCCGCCATGCCCGTGATTGCGAAAATCGGCTACGCCGAGCAGCGAACGCCCTTCGCGGCGGTGGGCTTCGCCTTCCTGGCGGGTTTCCTCTTTCTCCTTTGCGCGAAACCGTTCCTGGGCGCGAGCGGGAGAATCCATGCGGGGGGGCGCGACGTCTGCTGGATACTGCTGGGCTCGCTCTTCTCCGCCACCGCGACGGGGCTTTTGTGGTACACGCTCACGTTCTCGGACGTCACCGTCGTCCTCCCGCTCAGCCGCACCGCCCCGATATGGGTGGTGCTCTTGAGCCTCGTCTTCATGGGCGACATGGAGCGCGTGAACGCGCGCCTTTTCGGCGCGGCGGGGCTGGTCGTGCTGGGTGGATTTCTGATCACGAGTTTTCGGTAGATATTTCCACCACCGCCAATATGCGGGACAGGGATGCGGATGCCATTATAAATTAGAATTTATAACGATTAAACAATAGATTATGAGTTATATATAATGTGATACTTTAGATAAAGGCGATTGAACGCCTGGCTGATCCAGCCCTCACCGCCGCCGTTTCCTCGGCTTTCTCACCCGCACGGCGCAGAACTTGAACTCGGGGATTTTCCCGTAGGGGTCGAGGTCGTCCACCGTGAGCAGGTTGGCGGCGGCCTCGACGTAGTGGAAGGGGATGAATACCTGTCCGGGCCGCCCGCGCGCCGAAGCCCGGGCGGGGAGGGTGATCTCACCGCGCCTCGATTCCACGACTACGTCCGAACCGTCCTTGATCTTCAGGCGCTTGAGATCCTCGGGCGCCATTTCCACGTAGGGGCCGGGTTCCGCGGCTTCGAGCGCCTGCGCCCTTCGGGTGATGGCCCCGGTGTGCCAGTGGTAGATGTTGCGCCCCGTGTTGAGCACGAAGGGGTAGTCGTCGTCCGGCAGCTCCCTGGCGGGCGCGTACTGGACGGGGATGAGCTTTCCCCGGCCGGACGGAAACGATTTGTCGAAGAGGACTTCCCTGCCCGGACGGTCGGGTTTCGTGCAGGGCCAGACGAGTCCGTGACCTCCGAGACGATCGTAGGACATCCCCGCCATGAACGGCGTGAGCGACGCGATTTCATCGAAAATCTCGGCTTCTGATTCATACTCCATCGGGTAGCCCAGCCGTTCCGAGAGTTCGGCCACGATGCGCCAGTCCTCGCGCGCTTGGCCTGGCGGGTCGACCGCGCGCCTGCCGATCTGGACTCTTCTATCGGTGTTCGTGTAGGTGCCCGTTTTCTCGGGAAACGCCGTGGAGGGCAGGACGACATCGGCGAAATAGGCGGTTTCGGTCAGAAAAATGTCCTGGACGACGAGGAATTCGAGATTCGCCAGCGCGCCGCGCGAGTGGTTCAGGTTCGGGTCGCTCATGGCCGGGTTCTCGCCCATGATGTACATACCTTTGATCTCGCCGCGAATGGCGGCGTCGGCGATCTCCATCACGGTGAGGCCGGGTTCGGGGTCGAGCTTCCGGCCCCAGGCCTTTTCGAATTTCCGGCGGATTCTCGGCGAGGCGACGTCCTGATAGCCCGAATAGACCATCGGGATGAGGCCCACGTCCGACGCCCCCTGGACGTTGTTCTGCCCCCGAAGGGGGTGGAGACCCGTTCCCTCGCGCCCGATCTGCCCGCAGATGAGGCAAAGCGCGATGAGCGCGCGGCAGTTGTCCGTGCCGTGGGTGTGCTGGGAGAGGCCCATGCCCCAGAAGATGATGCTGCGCTCAGAAGCCGCATAGCGCCTCGCCAGTTCCCGGAGCGCCTCCGCGGGAACGCCGGTGAGTTTGGCGACGTTCTCGGGCGTATAGGGCTTTACGTTTTCCGCGAGTTCCTCGAACCCCTCGGTGCGCGCGGCGACGAAATCCGCGTCGTAGAGTTTTTCCCCGATCACGACGTTCAACAGCCCGTTGAAGAGCGCCACGTCCGTTCCGGGGCGGAACTGCACGAACATGTCCGCGTGGTCGACCAGGTCGATTCTCCTCGGGTCGATGACGGCCAGCGTCGCGCCCGCGCTCGCGGCCTGCTTGATGAAGGTGGCGGCCACGGGGTGGTTTTCCGTGGCGTTGGCCCCCGCCACGAGGATGAAATCCGCCTTCAGCGCGTCCGAGAAGGGATTGCTCACCGCGCCCGAGCCGATGGTCTGGAACAGGGCGGCCACCGAGCTCGCGTGGCAAAGCCGCGTGCAGTGGTCCACGTTGTTCGTGCCGAAGGCGGCGCGGATGAGTTTCTGGAACAGGTAGTTGTCCTCGTTCGAGCATTTGGCCGAGCCGAAGCCGGCCAGACACGAGGGGCCGTGCGCTTCGTGGATTTTCTTGAGGGAATCCGCCGCCAGGTGCAGGGCTTCCTCCCAGCCCGCCTCGCGGAACAGGGATAGGGGGTTTCCGGGCAATTCCTTCGTCTTGGGCGCGCCCTCTTTGCGGATGAGGGGGGTCGTGAGCCGATCGGGATGGTGCGCGTAGTCGAACCCGTAGCGGCCCTTGACGCAGAGCCTTCCCTGGTTCACCGGACTCGTCTCATCCCCCCGGACGCTCAGGAGCGTGTTGCCCGCCACCTGGTAGGTGATGGAACACCCCACGCCGCAGTAGGGGCAGACCGAATCCACCTCTTTGGTTTTGGCGGGAACGATCTGCAGCGTGAGGGATTTGTTCGTGAGTGCGTCGGTGGGGCAGGCGGCCATGCACTCCCCGCAGGAGACGCAGGTGGACTCTCCCATGGGAAGGTCCGTGTCGAACACGATGCCGGCGCTCGCGCCCTTGCCGCCGCGTCCGATGACGTTGTTGCCCTGTACGTCCGTGCAGGCGCGGATGCAGCGGTCGCACAGGATGCACGCGCTGTGGTCGACGGCGATGACGGCGGATGAGAGATCCTGCGCGCGCCCCGTCTCCTTGGGCGGCAGGGCGCTCACGCCGTTTTCGGCTCCCAACTGCTCGGCGAGGGCGGTGAGTTCGCAGTTCGCGGATTCGGACTGAACGCCGTGGTCCGCCATGAGCATGGCCACGAGGGTTTTCTGGGCGCGCACGACGCGCTCGCTTCCCGTTTGGATCACCATGCCGGGCTCGATTTTGCGGTGGCAGGAGGGAACGAGCGTTCGCGCGCCCTCGACCTCGACGGCGCACACGCGGCATACCCCTACCGGCTCCATGCCGGGCTGGTGGCAGAGCCTGGGGATATCGACCCCCATCGACTGCGCAACCTCCCAGATGGTCGCGCCGTCCCCGGCCTCTATCTTTTGGCCGTCGATGGTGATCGTAATCGTCTGTTCGTCAGGCATTTATCAGTCCCGGCTTCATTTGAGCCTCGCCATGATATCCCGCTCGAAGTATTCGAAAAGCGAGAGATAGGGGATCGGCGCGGCCTGGCCGAGTCCGCAGATGGAGGTGTCCTTCATCGCCTCGCATATCTCGCGCATGGCGGGAAGCTCCGACGCCCGCCCCTCGCCGCTCAAGGTCCGCTCCAGAAAGGCGGTGAGCTTTTCCGTCCCGAGGCGGCAGGGCACGCACTTGCCGCAGGACTCGTCCCTGAAAAAGCGCACCACGTTGTGGGCGAGCGCCACCATGTCCACCCCCTCGGGGATGACGACGAGCGCCCCGCTGCCCAGCATGCTGCCCGCCTCCTGAAGGGGGTCGAAGTCGTATGGAATATCGACGAGGCCGGCCGGCAGGAATCCGCTGCTGGCCCCGCCGGGGGAGAACGCCTTCAGGCGCGCGCCATCGGGCAATCCGCCCGCAGGGCCCTCGATGATCTCCCGAACCGGTGTTCCGAACTCCACTTCGTAGACGCCCGGTTTCCTGACGGCGCCGCTCACGCCCACCACCTTGAATCT
>WTGD01000275.1 GCA_011523725.1 Nitrospinota bacterium | reverse complement strand
CGGCACGCTCGCCCATGAAAGCCGTCTGATTCTCGAAAGATTGCTCGGTGAAGTTTCCTGGAATGAAGAATCGGGCCGCCACCGGATTCTCGACCTGGGCGATGACCGCTATACGGTCGGCAAACCACATCCCATGATCGACCCGGAGTCCCGCGCGGAGATGCTTTCGCGGGCGGCGATGGATGGGGACTTGGGCGTCGTCTTGTTCGACCTGATGCTGGGCAGAGCGAGCGCGCAGGACCCGGCGGGTCCCCTCGCGCGCGCGATAAGGGATGCGAGAGGCGAGGAGAGAGGTCCGGTCTTCGTCGCCTCCGTGGTGGGGGCGGCGAACGACCCGCAGGATGTGGACGAGCAGGTGCGGATTCTTGAGGATGCGGGCGTCGTGGTGCTGCCCTCCAACGCGCAGGCGGCGCGCTTCGCCGCGGCGCTGGTGAAGCCGGAACTGCTCGAGGACGTATGAGCCATGAAAGACCTGCGCCGGAAGCCGCTACGGGTCGTGAATCTGGGGATCGAGATATTCGCGGATGAGTTGAAAACCCAGAACGTGCCCGTGACGCACGTGCGCTGGCGGCCGCCGGCGGGGGGAAAGCCCCATCTGCTCGAAATACTGGAGAAACTGGAAGAACTCGATAGATGAATCATGGCGGACAATACATCAGCATGGGAGTGAACAATGAGTGAACCTTGGCGTTTGAGCCTCTCGGATGGGCTGAGAAGAATCGGGGAAGGCGGCTTGTCCGCTACGGAATGGACGCGCTCCCTGCTGGAGCGGATCGACGCGCTGGAGGAGAAAATCCTGGCGTGGGCGCACGTGGAGGGGGAGGGTGCGCTCGCAGAAGCCGGAGCGATTGACGAGCGTCTCGCAGCGGGAGAGGGAAGCGGTCCACTGGCAGGGGGAGCCATCGGCTACAAGGACATCGTGGACGTCGCCGGTCTGCCGCGCGAGGCGAACTCGCCCCTGCTGAAAGGCGAAATAGCGGATGGGGACGCCACCGTCACGACGCGCCTGAAAGATGCGGGCGCGATCTGCCTCGGCAAGACGGTCACCACGCAGTTCGCCACCTCAGATCCCTCGCAGACGCGGAATCCGTGGAACCTGAAGCGAAGCCCCGGCGGTTCGAGCAGCGGTTCGGCGGCGGCCGTGGCCGTCGGCATGGTCCCGGCGGCGCTCGGAAGCCAGACGGGCGGCTCGACCCTGCGCCCTGCCGCGTTTTGCGGCGTGGTGGGCCTGAAACCCACCTATGGGCGGATCCCGAGGAGCGGGCTGATTTCGGTGTCCTGGAATCTGGATCACGTGGGCGTCATCACCAGGAATACCGAGGATGCGGCGCGCGTGCTCACGGCCGTCTCGGGAGCGGATGGAATCGACGCCCAGGCGCCCGACGTCGCCGTGCCCGATTACGCCGGGGCCTCAGCACCCTTGAAGCCGGAGCGGGCGTGCTTCTGGAAAGAAGATCTCCTCCCGCACGCGAGCGGGGAGGTGGCCGGGCGCATCGAGGGGTGCGTGGCGAGCCTGAGGGCCAAAGGCGTGGACGTTCAGGAGGCGAGGCTGCCCGTGGACGTGGACGAGATGCACGCGGCGCACCGCATCATCATGCGCGTCGAGGCGGCCGCCTATCACGACAAGATGTTCCTGGAGAACCAGGACGCGTATGCTTCCCATATCCGGAAAAACATCTCCACGGGACTCATGACGCCGGCGGTTCATTACGTGAACGCCCTGCGATTCCGCGCGCGCTTCATCCAGCGGATGGCGGATTTCTTCCAGGGCTTCGACCTCGTCATCCTGCCCTCCCACGTGGAGCGTCCTCCCGTCGCCGAGGAATCCACCGGAAACGCTTTGTTCAACGAACCCTTCACGCAAATCGGGTTTCCGGCCATTTCTCTTCCGGTGGGCCGGGGGGATGAGAATCTGCCCATCGGGATCCAACTGGGCGGGCGCCGCTTCGGGGAGGCCGCGCTTCTCTCCGCCGCCCGCTGGTGCGAGGCGGAACTGGGCTGGGTCTCGGAAATTCCTGAAGTCGGATAAGGGGATTGACGCCGTTTCAGGCATATGATCGCCCGATTCAATTTCCGACCCGGGACTGTGAGGTTTCTTGCTTTTTGCCCTGCGGTATGGTTTAAGTTTTTGTCATACGGGTATTTTAATTCAAGAGGCGGTTGCGGGGCCGAGAAGGCGGGACTATTCCATTTATTTTCCCTCCAACGCCTCTGCCGATGGTGAACCGGGTTTTATGTTCAAAACGACGAAAATCGGGCACGTTGGGTTCTGGACCAAAGACCTGGACCGGATGGAGGATTTCTACACCCGGGTGATGGGCTTCAAGGTAACGAGCAGAAGCGGGCCGGGCGCGAAGGTGCCGGGAGGGGCTTCCGTCTTTTTGAGATGCGACGTCACCCATCATGAGGTCGTCTTCTTCCAGGCACAGGAGGATGCCTCGGGGCTGTATCCCGAAACGGGCAATTCCATGGCGGAGGCCAAGCCGGGATTTCAGCATCTGGCTTTCGAGGTGCCGGACCGGGGAGAGTGGCTCAAGGCGCTTCGGCACCTGAAAGAGTTCGGCGTCAAGATCGAATACGGCCCCCTGGTCCACGGCCCCGAAGGAGACGGGTTCGAGCAGGGAAGCGGGAATCGCGCTTTTTATTTCTGTGACCCGGATGGAAACTACATCGAATTGTATTGCGATATCGACACGTTTCGTGAAGATGAGGAGAGTTCCTGATTCTCGTTTCAGTGCAAGGGTTCCGGGAATCGCTTTATTTCGTGGCATCACACTATTCACCAAGGAGGAGAAACAGATGAAGTACCTGAAAAACGCTGCGGTTGCAGCAGTCGCGTTCACGCTGGTGGTCGGCCTGTCGTTCTCGAGCGCCGAAGCCGCCCGCATCAAAACATCGGTCGCCAGCGCTGGGCCCGGCGCCGCCGCCTACGTGATCTGGGGCGGTCTCGCGGCTTTGGTGTCCAAGGAATCGAAGACCGTCGAGATGAACAACCTCACCACGCGCGGCGCGGTGGAAGACATCCGTCTGGTCGAAAACGGCAGGGCCGAGTTCGCTCTGGGCGTCGCCACGCTCGTGCAGCTTGCGCTTCAGGGCAAGAAAATGTTCAAAAAGCCCTACAAGAACGTGTGCGGTTTCGGGCCCGCCACGGTCTCGCAGTTCCACATCGCCGTGCGGAAGGACTCGGGCATCAAGTCGGTCGCCGACCTGAACGGAAAGCGTGTAAGCTTCGCGCGTCGGGGCAGCAGCACCCACTTCATGACGCGAACCATCGTGGCGCTCGCCGGCATCAAGGTGCGCGAGGAGAACCTGAACTGGAACGTGGCAGCCGACGCCGTCAAGGACGGTCGTCTGGACGCATTCACCATTCCGAACCCCGTACCCTCGCCGGCCGTTCTGAAGCTGGCGACCTCGCTGCCCATCACCCTCGTTCCGGTGGACGGGAAAGTAGGCGAAGGCCTCCTCAAGTCGAACAAGGCGTATTTCAATACCACCATCGTCAAAAACGCCTACAACGGCGTCGACAAGCCGGTGCCTACCATCGGCTACGCCGCGTGGACCATCGTGGGTTGCAACGTGCCCAACGACGTGGTGTATGAAGTGGCGCGCATCAACTTCTCGAAAAAGGGCCGCGAGTTCCTGCTCAAAGTGCACAAGGGCTGGGCTTCAGGCTTCGTAACGGCCCCGGATCTGAAAGGGATGGCCGCCATTGGCCTGAAAGCGCATCCGGGCGCAGAGCGTTACTGGAAGGAAGTCGGCTACAAACTGCCGAATTAGTAAGAAGTATCACGTATCTTCGCAGGCCGGGGGAGGTTCTCTCCCGGCCTGCACAAACGAGGAAACGCTTGTTGTTGCCTAGAGCGTCTCGGCGGGAACCCGGCTTCGTTCCTGGGGGATGATGTATTGAGCTTTCGCAGCGTCTTGGAAAGGATCGGCAGCTTCCTCGGAGCAGGCCTCGCCACGACGAGGACCCTGAGCGGCCACTCCCTCTGGGCGCTGCGCGTGGTGGGCTTCATATTCGCGGCGTATTTTCTTTTCGGCGCGGTCAACGGAAGCTTCACGGTCTTCGGCCCCAGAAGCATGAAGCTCGCACTACTCGAATTTCCCTACATCCCGTATTACGGCGAACAGTTCTCCCTGCCCATATTCATCTGCCTGACGTCCGTTCTTACTTTTATGCTCTATCCCTGCAGGGAGAGTTCACCGAAAGACAGGCCCTCGGGTTTCGACGTGATCTGGTGCGTCCTGAGCTTCGTCGTGATGTGTGAGTTCATGTATTACTACGACGACCGGGGCGCCCGGGCGGGCATCGTGGAATGGAACGACGTGGTGTTCGGTTTCACCGCCGCATGCCTCGTCTGGGAGACGTGCCGCCGCGTTCTAGGCCTCGTCTTGCCCATCGTCGCTATCGTATTCCTGTTCTACGACTGGGCGGGGCCGATCTTCCCCGGTCTGCTCTCGCACAAGGGCGCGGAGTTCGGCTACGTGATGGGCTATCTCTACAGCCAGTCGGGCATTTACGGGGTCATTACCCGCGTCTACGCGCAGGTGGTGTTCATCTTCCTGATCTTCGGAGCGCTGCTACAGGCCACGAGGGTGGGGGACGTGTTCGTCGATCTTGCTTTCGCGCTCGTGGGCCGCTTCAAGGGTGGCGCGGCGAAGGCAGCCGTGGTGTCGAGCGGTCTCGTCGGCTCCATCGTGGGCAGCGGGGCGGCGAACATCGTCATCACCGGGACATTTACGATCCCTCTCATGAAGCGCGGGGGCTTCCGGGCCACCTACGCTGCGGCGACCGAGGCCGTGGCCAGCATCGGCGGCCACCTGATGCCACCCATCATGGCGTCGGCCGCCTTCATCCTCGCGGCGATGACCGAGACGCCCTACTACAAGGTCGCGCTTGTGAGCCTCGTGCCGGCGCTTCTGTATTATCTTTCCGTCTTCATGTCGGTCCACTACTACGCGAGTAAGAACAACTTACAGGGTCTCACGAAAGAAGAGTTGCCCGATTTCTGGGGCGTGATGAGAAAAGATGGGATATTGCTCCTCCCCATCGCTTTGCTCATCATGCTCCTCATCCTTCAGTTCTCGCCGTTTTTCGCGGGCTTCTGGGCCATCGTCGCCTCCATCGTGGTGAGTACCTTCAAGCAGAAGTGCTGGTATCTGCTGGGCGTGCAGGCGGCCGTTTTCGTCGCCAGCATCCTCTACGGCGGCGACGCCGTGTATCTCTATGTGCTGATCGGCTGCTTCCTGTCGTGGCGGCATCAGGAGGCGCGGCGCATCATGTCCGAGATCGGCGACGCGTTCGTTACGGGTTCCGTGAACTCGCTCGTCATCGGCGCGACGGCGGGCGTCATGGGCCTGGTGCTCACCGGCGTCACGCATCCCGACCTCGCCCAGAAGATGACGGCCATCATACTCTCCTATTCAAACAACATGCTCTGGCTGGCGGTGGCTCTGGTGGCGCTCGCCAGCTATATCCTGGGCATGGGGATGACGATCACGGCGAGCTATATCCTCATCGCCATCCTGGCCGGACCCGCGCTCATGGATTTCGGCCTCTCGATGTTCACCGCGCACATGATCATCCTCTGGCTGAGTCAGGACGCGGCCCTCACGCCGCCCTTCGCCCTGGGCGCGTTCGTGGCGGCCGGCGTCGCGCAGTGCGACCCCATGCGGACGGGCTTCATATCGCTCAAGCTGGCGAAGCCGCTCTATGTCGTGCCGCTCCTGATGGCCTACACGCCGATACTGATCAACGGACCCTGGGATCAGGTCATCCTGGTATGGGTGAGCGCGGCCCTGGGCTTCAT
>WTGD01000126.1 GCA_011523725.1 Nitrospinota bacterium | reverse complement strand
TGGGAATACACGTGGAGGGTCTTATTCGCTGGGATACACCATATATCGCGCATGTCTTTTTCAAGCATGTCTTTTTTTGAGTCCGAGTGGCGATTCATCGACCAAACAGCCGACTGCGAATTATGCTCAAATCAATGGAAGCCGTCAACGCAAAGTCAACCTTTTTTTCAAAAAAATCAAATACATCAGCCCGCGCGCGAGCCGTCGAGGCCCAAATCCTCCGCCGCGCCCTGCATGGCCTCCAGCGTGAAGGCGACGTGCTCCTCCAAAGGCACCCCCAGTTCGGAGGCGCCCAGCTCCACGTCCGCGCGGTTCACGCCTTTGGCGAAATTCTTGTCCTTCCATTTTTTCCGGATGCTTCGCGGCTTCACCTGGCGGATGTCCTTCGCCGGGTTCACGAGGGCGACGGCGGTGATGAGGCCCACCAGTTCGTCCACGGCGAAGAGCGCCTGGGCGAGGCGCGTCTCCCGGGGCACGTTCAGATACTCCGCGTGCCCCAGAATCGCCTGAATCATCTCCTCGGGATAGCCCGCCTCGCGCAGCACCGCGCAGCCGGTCTCGGGGTGCTCTTCGGGCGAGGGATGCTTTTCGTAATCCATGTCGTGCAGAAGCCCTGTGACGCCCCAGAGCGCCTCGTCTTCCCCGTATTTTCTCGCATAGGCGCAAAGGGCGGCCTCCACCGACCGGGCGTGCGCTCTTAAGCCCGGGCTTTTCGTCCACTCGAACAAGAGCGCCTCGGCGCTCGCGCGATCCAGTTCCACGCTTAACTCCTTATTTACGACGATGAATCAAAGAGATAGCCAATCAATCACGGTTGCTTTCACTAAACCTTGCGCTTCGGCCCGAATCTGTCAAGGCGCACAGCCTCGCTTGATGCGCTCTGGTTGTGGTACATATTCCCTCCGAGATATTTTCCAACAAAATTCCGTGCAGCGAAAGAAATTTTTTCAGGGAGAAAACCATGCTCTACAACAGGGAACGCGCGCTGGAACTGATGCGGGAGAACGACGTAGTGGCCATGATCGGCACGACGCTCGAGAACGTCACCTACCTCACGGGCCACATCGGCTGGGCGCAGCGGGTCTACCGCGCACGCAAAAGCTACGGCGTGATCACCAACGATCCGGGGGCCGGCACCGACCTCATCATGAACCGCGCGGACAACACCTATTACGCCGCCTACGGCGGACACGCGGAAAACGTCTACGTCTGGGGCGGACAGGCGAACCACATCGAGCCGGAGGGCTATGAGCCGCACGATGACGAGATGAGGCGCTACCGCGAACTCCACGCGAGCGGGGCGAAACACGCAACCCTCCTCGACGGACTCCTCGCCGCGCTCAGGGATCGGGGCATCACTTCGGGCAGAATCGCCCTGGACGAGGAGGGCTGCCCGGACAGCCTGTTCGCGACTCTGAAAGAGAAACTCCCCGGCTGCGAATTCATCCCCGGCTCGGGTCTCTTCCTGATGACGCGGCTCGTGAAGACGGCGGAGGAGCTCGACCGCCTCCGCGAGGCGGCCCAGGTGAACGAAGACGCCATCTCGAAGGTTTTCGACTTCCTGCATGAGGGCGTGAGCGAGCGCGAGGTGGCCGAGGTCTGGCGTCAGGAGGTGGCCCGGCCCGGCGGCATGTGGCACTGGTTCCACTTCAACTCAGGCCCCAGGGGCGTCTTCATCTTCCCGCCCACGGACAGAAAACTGCAGAAAGGCGACGGCTTCATGTTCGACGCCGGCCTGTTTCACAAGAACTACAACGCGGATACGGGAAGCTGCGGCTCTATCGGCGAGCCGAGCGCGCGCGTGCAGCGCGAGTGGAAGGGGGTCGAGGAGGGATTCCACGAAAGTCTTGAGGTAATCAAGGCGGGCTGCACGGGCAACCAGATATACCAGGCGCTTCTCAAGGGGGTCCAGTCGCGTTTTCCTGAGTTCGACGCGCCCTTCGCGGGCCACACGATTGGCCTCGAAGCGCGGGAGTTCCCCTTCATCCTGGGGCCGGAATCCAAACACGACGGGCCGTTCTACCCGGCGACTTCGGAGATTCCCCTGCCCGTCGATTCGGTGATCAACATCGAGGCGCCCATCGGCACGTTCGGCCAGGGGGGCTACCAGATCGAATACTCGGTCGTCGTGAAGGAAAACGGCTGGGAGATGCTCATCCCCCAGGACAGGAGCTTCCGCGTCATCGACGCGTGATAGGTATGAGTTGGGCGTGATTTGAAGCACAAGAATCAATAGGTAACAAAGCGAAAGTGAGGAAGGAAAAGTTTTCGACCCAAATAACCTGCGAACACACGAGGATGCCAAGCCAATGTAGCTAGAACGTCTTCAGTTCAGTGAAAGCAAGAGAACTGAGCCGAGACCTATCCAGCCATTGCGCCGGCATGTGAGTCAGGTAACAAATATGTTGCGATCCAATATCTGCGTCGACTGCGGGCGGCGGATTCGCCCCCGCTACACGCGCTGCTACAACTGTGAGATGCGCCGCCGCCGGAGCGGCTGGCACGACCCGGAGCATCTTAGCGGCCAGGCCAAGCGCGATGCGGAGCTGGGCCGCAGCAAGTTCTATGTGTACCTGCTGGACACCGACTACGGTCACTATGTGGGGCATACCGCCAATGTTCGGGCGAGGGTAAAGGCTCATACAGACAATAAAGTCAAATCCACGGCCGGTGGAGACCCGAAGCTGCTATGGAAGTCCAGTCCATTCTCAACACGCGAGGATGCCGCAGGTTTCGAGGCAGCACTCAAATCACTAAGAGATCAGTCGTCAGAACGATTCCAGGAAATTACTGGTCACGAGCCTATGCCGTTAAAACCGGTTCCGGCGTCAGGCTCTGGTTGTGGATTAACGGGCATTCTGATTATAGCAGCCATTGTCGCCACGTTGCTGACCATACTGGGAATTTTCTAGGTGCTGTAACTACGGCCAAGCACTCTGCTTTCCCGTAAAATAGGGCGGGGAACGTAAAAGCAGGCAAATCCCCCGAATTGACCTCGCAGGGAAAATAGGGTGAGATAGGCGGGTCGCCACATTTCTCTAGCCTGGAGAAAGCCGATGCCCCATCATACCGATTCTTTGCCGAGACGCGATTTTATCCGGAAAGGCGCCTTCGCCGGCCTGGGCGCGGGACTCCTGCCCTTGGCAAAAGCCATGAACGCGGACGCCGCGCAGAACCGGGTGCGCCGCTACGTGCCCCTCGGCAATACTGACATCAAGATGTCGGACATCTCGTTCGGCAGCAGCCGTCTGGGTTCGGACGAGGAAGACCTCGTTCGCCATGCGCTCGATCTCGGCATCAACTATTTCGACACCGCCGAGAGCTACTCCTGGGGGGAATCGGAAACCACCATCGGCCGCGCGCTCAAGGGCAAACGCCACAAGGTCTACATCGCCTCCAAAACGCACGCGGGACCGGGCGACAAAAAAGAGTCCATGATGCGCTCGCTGGAACAAAGCCTGCAAAAACTCCAGACCGATTACGTGGACGTCTACTTCAACCACGCCGTGAACGACGTGGACAGGATGAGCAACCCCGAGTGGCGCGAGTTCACGGCGCTCGCGAAAAAACAGGGGAAAATCCGCTATTCGGGCATGTCGGGACACGCGGGCAATCTTATAGAGTGCCTCGACTACTGCACCGCCAACAACGTCGTGGATGTATTCCTCATCGCGTATAACTTCGGGCAGGACCCGGCCTTCTACCAGCGGTTCACGCGCGGGTTCGACTTCATCGCCCGGTTCCCGAAGCTGCCCCTCGCCCTCGCGCGGGCGAAGGCCAAGGGGGTCGGCGTCATCGCCATGAAGACGCTCATGGGCGCGCGCCTGAACGACATGCGGCCCTACGAGAAAGGCGGCGCCACATTCTCGCAGGCCGCCTTCCGCTGGGTGTTGTCTAACCCGAACGTGGACTCCCTCATCATCTCGATGACGAGCAAGGACAACATCACGGAGTTCGTCGGCGCTTCGGGCTGGAAGAGGATATCGCGCCGCGAGATGCCGATCCTGAAGAAATACGCGCGGTTGAACGGAACCTCCTACTGCCGCCATGCGTGCAACGACTGCGCGGGCGCGTGCCCGGAGAACGTCCCCATTGCGGACGTGCTCCGCACCCGCATGTATGCGACGGATTATGAGGACGTGCGGTTCGCCAAAGCCGAGTACTCCATGCTGGGCGCGGGCGCATCGGCGTGCCTCACCTGCAGCCACCAAAGCTGCGCGGGCGCCTGTACGCACGGGCTGCCCATCGAGAAGATGACCGCGCCGACCCACGAACTGCTCACGGTGTAGGCCAGGCCGCCGCACAGGTGTCCCGCCAATGGCGAGCGGCCCCACTGCGCAAGACCGCCTTTCGGCTCGTCCTGACGGGAGAATCCCCATCGACATCGCCATCACGGGCGCGAACGGCGCCGTCGGCAAAGCGTTAATAGAGCGCCTGGGTTCCAATGCGGCGACAAGGCCGGCGCGCCTGCGCGCGCTCGTGCGCGACCTGGGCCGAAGTGCCACCCTGCGCGACCTCCCCGCTGAACTAGTGGAAGTGGACTACGACGACGCGCAAAGCCTCGCGCGCGCCGTGGACGGCGCCGACTGCGTGGCCCACCTGGCCGGTTCGCTGGTCCCGAGAGCGGGGGATTCCCTGCTCGGGGCGAACCTGCTCACCACGAAAAACGTCGCCGAGGCGAGCCGCGCTCAAGGCGTGAAGTCTTTCGTCTACTTGAGCTTTCCGGGCGCGGACGCACGTTCGGAAAACGAGTATCTGCGGACGAAAGGCCAGGCCGAGGACGTGATTGCGGAGAATTTCGCATCGGGCGCCATCTTCCGCGTGCCCATGATCCTGGGGCAAGACACTCCTGCGATGAACCAGCTAAAACGCCTGCTCGGCTCCTCGTTCGTCCCCCTCGTGGCGGGCGGCGCGGTGCGGATACAGCCGATATACCTGGGCGACGTCGTCCGCGCGATCGAATGGGCGATTCTTCATCCGGAATCGCCGCTTGCGCGGGTGAACCTCGTGGGGCCGGAAACGATCCTCTACCGCGACCTGCTCATGCGCGCAGGTCTCAGGCTCGGGAGACGGCCCCGTATTCTGACGATCCCGAGGGGGCCGGCCCGGGCAGCGTCGGGCATCATCGGCCGCTTCTCCCCCTCCTCCCCCATGAGCCGCACCGTGTTCGACGTTATATTCTACGAACATCTGTGCAACGATGAAAAAGCCGGAAGCGGCGCGCCCACCCCCCGCACGGGCGTGGACGAGATTCTGGACCTCTCGCTGCCGCGCCAGGAATAGCCGCTGCGCCTTTAAGGAGTTTCGTTTTGGAGCAAAACCGCGAATCGCATCAATCGGGCAAAGCCGGACGGCTCATCCCCATCGGCTTAACGGTCGTGATTTTCGTCATCATCTTCTGGCGAATCCCGTTCGGCGAGTTCGTCCTCGCCATATCGAAGGCGAGGCTCGCGCCCTTCCTCGTACTGATGGGGTGTTTTTCGATCTGCTTTTTCCTGATGGACACCTTCGTCCTGAGCCGGATGATCCGCTGGTTCCACGGCCCGCTGACGTTCCCGACGCTGCTGCCCGTGCGCGCCGTCACCTACGTCGTCTCCATCATCAACACCCAACTCGCCCAGGTGGCGCTCGCGCTGTATTTTCACCGCAGGTTCCAGACCCCGCTCGCCGAGATCACGAGCACGGTCGCCATGCTCATCCTGCTCGAAGTCACGAACCTGATCTCCTTCGCCACGGTCGGCTTAATCGCATTTCCGGGCGGCGCGCCGCTCTTTCTATTCGCCCTGCCCGCCGGGCTGGCCTGTTTCTGGCTGC
>WTGD01000234.1 GCA_011523725.1 Nitrospinota bacterium | reverse complement strand
ATAATAGCCAAGGCCGCTGCCACGAGTTTCGTTGTAGACATATCGAACCCTCCTGTTAGAATTCCACCCTCGTTTGGATTCCTTCCTGCATCTGAGCACTGCAAGTCGCGTGTCCGGCATCGAAGCGCCTCTTGCCGTTGGCGCCTGTGGCCGCCGAATCTTTCCCAATGTGTATTTCATTATACAGTAACTCAAACAAATATGTGCAGAATTTCGCGTCAAATCGGTGTTTTCACCCCTCATCTATTGCATTGTTGCCTTGCGTTTCATTGATGTAGTGAGGCCTGGAAGCCGCGGGACGAAACGGGAAAGCGCTTCAAGCCGACCGAGGGAATGGAGCCATCCTCCACCATCATGCATGAGATATGATATTGAACGAACGACGCCGGGCAGGCTGTCCGGTTGCCATTCGAATATCATTTCTCCGCCGGGGTGCATCGGTGACGCCGGGAAGCGGCGGCAAGTTCTGCGCCGTCGCGTTTGTTATCGCGTCAAGGATGCCGCCGCTGCTTCGGTCGCCGATTCCTCGCTCCTCACTCGGAACTGACCCACGCATCTGCCCGCAATTGCCGTTGTCCCTGAATTCGTGGAATTCGGTATAGTAAGACCGCCCCAAGGAACAACCTCGGAAAATGAATTTCGATAAATATCGATAAATTCACGAGGTTTTTCAATAAATTAACGGGGTTTTTCCGGAAATTATCGAGGGGAAATGCGGGCAGATACGGGTAGATGCGCGCGCGAAAACCGGTTCCGACAGCCGGATTCTGCTGCCGTATCGCAGCGCAGGGAAATTCTGCCATGAATCGCGCGCCCAGCAATGACTGCAAATGCGGGGAGTTGCGGGGATGGCGCCTAGGAGACGCTCATCTTCCGCCCACTCTCGTACCACTCGGGGCCGGGCTGTTCGGGTGGGTCGTCGTAGCGCTTGATCTCGAGTTCGACGTTGTCGGGGTCGTAGAAATAGGTGGCGTAGCCCACGCCGTAGGCACCGAGGTTCTTCTCCTCGCCGCGGTGGGGCTCCCGACCGCTCGCACGTAAACGATTGATAACATTGTGGTATTCGGCGTCATCCATGCAAAACGCGAGGTGGTCCATGCCGCCCTTCACCTCGATGTCGTCCGACACGAAATCCTTGGCGTGAAACAGGACGAGGATGTCTTCTCCCACGCGGAAGACGACCTGGTCGATCTCGCCACCGTGGATGAGGCGGCGGCCGACGGGCTTGAAGCCCATCACGTCGCGGTAGAACGAGATGGATTCATCGAGATTCGTGACGCGCAGGGCGACGTGTTCGATCATTCTTTTCATGGCAACCTCCTTCACCGGAGGGGAGGGACTAGTCGTCGTAGGCCTTCACCGTGGGAACCGTGATGGGGGATTCGGGTTCGGTTCGGCCCTCGGCCACGGCGCGAATCGCCGCGATGATCTGGCGATACCCCGTGCAGCGGCAGAGGTTTCCGGTGAGCCAGTGCTGAATCTCGGCTTCTGAGGGGTCGGGATTCTCATCGAGCAATTTCTTGGCCGAGACGATCATCCCCGGCGTACAATAGCCGCACTGCGTGGCGCCATAGGACGCGAAAGCGGCTTGCAGGGGATGCAAGTTGTCCATGTTGCCAAAGCCTTCAATGGTCTCGACGTTCGCACCTTCGGCGCGCACCGCGAGGACGAGGCAGGAGCTGATGAGTTCACCGTCCATGATGATCGAGCAGGAGCCGCAAGCGCCCTGATCGCAGGCGCGCTTGGTGCCCATCATCCCTAAGTCTTCGCGGATGAGGTCCACCAGATAGCGGTTCACGGGAACCATGACCTCGACGGGCTCTCCGTTGAGAACGAAAGATATCATCCTTTTTTCAGACATATCGATCCCCCACATTTTGCGGCCATGCGCTGTCGTGATGTGAGTCTCACTATACCATGTTTCAGCCCGATGTGCACGGAAACCCTCAGATTTTCCGGAGCGCCGGCATGAGTTCGTCCGAGATCATCCGCATGCTGTGAAGCGCCGTGGAAAGCGGCATCCCCGCCCAGTGCGTGCGGATGACGAGGTGGTTCATCCCCACCTCCTCCCAGTAGGGGCGGAGCTGCTCGTAGCACTCCTCGGGCGAGCCGAGGACGAAGCGGTCCTTGAGCAAATCGTCGAATTCCTGGTCAAAGCTCTCATCCTCGGGCATGGCGTCGTCCTGGCCCCACTTGGCGTAATCCTGGTATTTGCCGAACAGGTAGGGCCCCGCCATCTCGAGGGCGGTCTTTCTGTCGCGGCTGCAGAAAACCTCCTTGATGCAGGGAAATTCCGCCGGGAACGGCTTTCCGCACCTGTCCAGTTCCGCGCGGTAGAGCGCCATCTGCCGTTTGATGGTCGCCGTGGTCGAATGGGGGTTGATGAACCAGTTGTCGCCGATGCGCGCGGCGCGCTCGATGGCCTTGTCATTATTGGCCGCCACCCATATCGGCGGATGGGGCTTCTGCACGGGGCGGATGTTCATGCGCACGCCATCGAGCTTGCAGACCTCATCCTCCCAGGTCACCTCTTCCTCCGTCCAGAGACGCTTCACGAGTTCGAGACACTCCTCGAAGCGGCGCACGCGCTGGCCCTTGGGCACGCGGAAGGCGTCGAACTCCGCCTCGCGGTAGCCCAGCCCGATTCCGAACACGAAGTTCCCCCGGCAGAGGACGTCCATCGTGGCCACCGTCTCGGCGACGTAGACCGGGTTGTGGAGGTTGATGAGCAGGATGCCGAGCCCGAGCGTCATCTCGCCAGCCTCGGCCTGCAGCCGCGCGAGGAAGGGCACGATCTGGAGCTGCTTGTTGTTGCCCTCGTTCAGGTAGTGCTGCCCGGTGAAGAGCGAATCCCAGCCCTTGTCGCGCGCCAGGCGCACCATGGCGTACTGCTCGTCCAGGGCGCTGACCATGTCGGTTTCGAGGTGCTGCTGGTTGGTGATGAAGAGCCCTACTTTCATTTCGCGTTCCCCATGCTGAGGTGGATGGTTGGGGGCCACCATACCCCAAGGCGCGCGACGCCGCCATGCTAGCAGCGCAGATGCGGCGCGAGAGGAAATGCGGGCACTTGCGGGGAAATGCGCGGGGGGCGAAAAACTTTTTTTGCCGCTGAACCTTAGTGCGATACGCTCAGATTTATATGGTAACTCTTTTGATTACAATTATTTGCAAGGCAAACCATTTTCGGAAATTTATCGAAAAACCCCGTGAATTTATCGAATTTTACGGGAAATATGATTATTTGCATTTTGAATCGTTTCCCTGAATCCACCGGCGCGCCTGCTCCGGCTGCGGTGGTCGAACCTGGGCGAGGAGCGAGAATCCATTCCAACCGAAGAAGCAGGAATCGACCGACCGATGACAGGAGAATTCCGAACAGGGAAGGATGGCGCGCCGTCTCCATTCTCTCGCAAACGCCTGATTCCATGATCACCCTCTCCTGCCAGTCCAATGCCAACCTGTGCGCAGGAAATCTTTTCCCGCGCCGCGCGCACGATAGCGTAAGGCGGGGTTTCAGGGAGAAGAGGAATTGCGGGGAAATGCGGGGAAAAGCCGGTGGAATCCGGTTTTGTCGAGCAAGGTCTTGTCCGTCATTCCGGCGAATGTCGGGCAACAAGCGCTCCCGCCCCAGGAGACAGCAGCGATTAGCCTTTACGCCCTTCCCCCCGCGCGCTCGAAGATATCGCGCAGCTCGTCGGTGTCTTGCGTTTGCGCCAGGGCCACCATGAGCAGAGTCCGCGCCTTGATGCCGCTCAGATAGCCCGCGGATATCGCCCCGCGCTCCATGAGGCTCCGGAACGAGCCCTCGTGCGCCTTGGCCCCGTGCGGCGCCCCGGCGAAGATTCTCACCCCGATCACCACGGGGATTCCCGCTTCCAGCGCATCGCACAAGGCGTGGTAATAGGGAATGTTCACGTTGCCCGCGCCGACGCCCTCCACCACGATGCCGTCTACCCGCTCCCGGATGCACGCGCGCACGAGCATGTCGTTCGCACCCTGCGTCACGGTGAGGAACTGCACGTTTTCCCGCAAATGGTCCACCTCGAAATGAAGCCGCCGCCCGGGAAGATAGTGGAAGGAGGCGCCCGCGTCCGAAACCACGCCGATGGGGCCCCCGTCTCTGGACGCGAACGCGTGGGGCCTTTGGGAATGGACCTTGATGACGTCGCGCGCGGCGAATATCTCCCCGTCCAGCGCGACCATCACGCCCCGGCCCCGCGCCTCGGGGTCCGCCGCAATCTTCGCGGCGTAGAAGATGTTCCGGGGGCCGTCCGCGTCGCGGGCGACGGAATTGCGCATCGCGCCCGTGATGACGACGGGCTTCTCGCTTCCTAAGGTCAAATCCAGGAGATAGGCCGTCTCCTCCATCGTGGCCGTCCCGTGCGTGACCACCGCCCCCGCCGTCTCCTCATCCGCCAGAACCGCGCGCAGACGGTCGCGGAGCCCGAAGGCCGTCGCCGTCTCCATCACGTCGCTGGTGACGTTCGAATGTTCGACGACGCGCACATCGGCCGCACCGGCGAGTTCGGGAACCGACGCTATCAGCTCTTCCGCGCTCGCCGCAGGCACGTTCTCGCCGCCGCGCACGTCGTATTTCGACGATATCGTCCCGCCGGTCGTCACGATGGCAACGCGGGGCTTCTTCATGGGGTCTCCTTTGTTCGTTGAATGAGATGTAGTTCGTGTACCGCTGCGCTCCCATAGGAGGTGAACGCATTTTGGCCTCGGAGAGAAGCGACCGCAAGGCCGGGCGGGGGAGAGGAGAATCGCTCTCGCAGGGGTCAAACGCGAGTGAGGAACGAGCGTTTGCACAAGCCATTGATGAGAAACACATCGGCACACAATTTCTCGCTCATCGCTCGAAATTGACCCCTGTCAAGGGGGGTTGGGGGGTTGGGTTTGTAGGGACAGGCCTCCGTGCCTGTCCTGATGTAGGTCTTCGCCTCGATGAAGACAAAGGACAGGCACGGAGGCCTGTCCCTACGGTGAACGGTTCGATAATCGGGACTCCCTCCTCCCTCGGGACTTTTCAACAGCCCCGAGGAGGAGTTCGAACGTGTCCGCCCGCGTCAGGGGCCGCCGGGGGAAGGGTTTCTGACATGCGAATCGATCCGGTGCGGCGTCGAACCTTGCGTATCCCCCGGCAATGGGCGAAAAGATGAATATGGGCGGGGCGGCCCAAGAGCGCCCGCCGCCCTGGCCGCCGCCTTTTGGGATGTGTGATGACGATGTCCTCGAGCATCTGGCTGCGCCTGGCCTGCGCCCTCTGGGTCGGCCTGATGGCCGGGTTTTTCTTCGCGTTCTCCTTCGTGGTGATGCCGGGCCTTGCGGCGATGGAGCCGCTCGCCGCCCTGGCCTCCATGCAGGCGATCAACCTCGCCGTCAGAAACGCCGTCTTCGCGCTGGGCTTTTTCGGCGCTTTGGTCCTTTCCGTCGCCGTGGCGCTTCATGCGCTGGTCCGCCGCGACGCCCCCGCCGGCCGGTTAGCACTTTCCGCCGCCCTGATCTATCTGATCGGCGCTTTCGGCGTGACCAGCGCCTTCAACGTGCCGCTGAACGGCGAGATCGCGCCTCTCGATCCGGCCCGGCCCGAAAACGCTCAGGCGATGATCTCCTACATCGCGGAATGGACGCTCTGGAACCACGTCCGCACCCTCGCGAGCCTCGCGTCGTTCGTTCTGCTGCTGCTGAGTCTGCGGGCCGGACGGGGGGAGCCTGGACGGAAATGATCCCCGCAGGGGCGGCTCGCGAGCCACCCCTACAGTTTCGCTCTACGGGTAGAGAGAGATACTCGACCAGATCGGGCGAACACGCGGGTCCTCCCC
>WTGD01000429.1 GCA_011523725.1 Nitrospinota bacterium | reverse complement strand
GATAAAAACAACGTCGCGGACTCGGATGCCCTGCTGGCCCGAAAGATACGCCGCGCAGGCGGTGTGATACTCGGAAAACTGAACCTCCACGAATTCGCCTTCGGCCCCACCGGGCACAATCCCCACTACGGGGATCAGAAAAACCCCTGGGATACCGAGCGGGTCACGGGCGGGTCGAGCGGCGGCTCGGGCAACAGCGTAGCGACGGGGCAGGTTTCCATCGCCATCGGTTCCGATACGGGGGGCTCCATCCGGATTCCGGCATCATTGTGCGGGGTCATCGGGCACAAACCCACGCATGGGCTCGTCACGAAGTCGAACTGCGCGCCATTGTCCTGGTCGCTCGATTCCTTCGGGCCATTGGCGAGGTCCGCCCGGGACTGCGCGCTCATGATGTCCACCATCGCCGGGCACGACCCTGCCGACGCCTCATCCATCGCCACAGATCCACTCGATTTTATAGGCGCGCTGGATAAACCCATTGAAGAGTTCCGGGTCGGACACGCGCGAGCATACTATGAACAACGCTCGGAACCGCCCGTGGCGGAAGCGGTGAACAATCTGGCAAAGACTCTTCAGGAAATGGGTGCCGTAGTTGTCGACATCGAAATACCCGATGTCGAAACCGCGTTTCATGCATCGGCCGTATTGATGGTATCCGAAGCGGCGGCCGTGCATGAAAAAAACATACAAGACAACGCGCAAGATTTCGATCCTGCGGTCCTGGAGAGAATCAGGCCCGGTTTTTTCATTTCCGCCACATCGTATATCCAGTCGCTACGATTCAGAGAGCAGTGGACAAAACGTATCTGCAAGGAAGTATTCGGTGGGGTAGACCTCGTTCTCTCCGCCGCCACGCCGATTCCAGCCGCTTTGCGTTCTCAGTCGACCGGAACGGTTCGCGGCAAAGAGGTCGAAATTCGAACGCTCATGATCTCATTGACGAGGCTTTGGAATTTCCTCGGCGGGCCGTCCACGGCCTTTCCATCGGGCATGAGCGGGGAGGGTCTACCGCTCGGAGCGCAAATCATGGGCCCGCCTTTGCATGACCACCACACGCTTTCATTTGTGCATCAACTGGAAAAAAGAGGCGTCGTGAAAGTGGAAAAGCCGCCTTTATAGCCCGGAGGTGCCGATCTACTTCAGCCTGGCCCCATCCGGCCCCATCGGGAACTTCTCGCAAAGCGAGCGCACGTCTTTCCTTACCGAGGCGATGCGGGCTTCGTCCGTGATATCGGCCAGCACATCTGCTATCCAATCACCTACCACTTTCATCTCGGCTTCTTTCATACGGCGCGATGTCAACGCGGGCGTCCCGACGCGAATCCCGCTCGTGAACGCCGGTTTTCTCGTGTCGAATGGAATCGCGTTTTTGTTCACCGTGATCCCCGCCTGGCCCAGGGCGGCTTCCGCCTTTTTCCCGCTGAAACCGGCCTCGCGCAGATCCAGGAGAATCAGATGATTGTCCGTGCCACCCGAAACGAGGTGGATGCCGCGCTTTAAGAGCGCGTCCGCGAGCGCCTTGGCGTTTTTCACGATCTGCGCCGAATAGTCTTTGAATTCGGGCGTACTCGCCTCCTTGAACGCGACCGCCTTGGCCGCGACGACGTGCATCAAAGGTCCGCCCTGAAGACCGGGGAAGACGGCCTTGTTCATCTCCGCCGCGTAGTCCTCGTCGCAAAGAATCATGCCGCCGCGAGGACCCCTGAGCGTTTTGTGCGTCGTGGTCGTGACAATCTGGGCATGGCCCGCGGGACTCGGGTGCGCGCCGCCGGCGATGAGACCCGCGACATGGGCGATGTCTGCCATCACCACGGCGCCCACCTCGTCCGCAATCTCCCTGAAGCGTGCATAATCGATCGATCGCGGATAAGCGCTCGCCCCTACGACGATAATCTTGGGCCGGTGTTCCTTTGCCTGGCTTTCCACTTCGTCGAAATCGATGACGTGGTTTTCGGGATCCACTCCATAAGCCACCACCTTGAACCAACGGCCCGAGAAGGTGACGGGGTGCCCATGGGTCAGATGGCCTCCATGCGAGAGGTTCATCCCCAAAAGCGTATCGCCCGGTTCGAGCAAGCCGTAATACACCGCCGCGTTCGCCTGGGCGCCGCTGTGCGGCTGCACGGAGGCGTGATCCATGCCGAAAAGAGACTTCGCCCGCTCGATGGCGAGGGATTCGGCCACGTCCACGAACTGACACCCGCCGTAGTAGCGCCTTCCCGGAAACCCTTCGGCATATTTGTTCGTCATCACGCCGCCCACCGCTTCCATCACCGCCTTGCTCACGTAGTTCTCCGAAGCGATGAGTTCGAGTTCGTCCGCCTGGCGTTCTCTTTCATCTTCCATGGCGGCGAAAATATCGGGATCTCTCAGCGCTAGTGCCGATGACATCGATGGAACCTCCAGATTTTTTCAGGCGTGGGGAATAGTGCGGAATTTTCCGGGCGAGTCGAAGCTAACAAACCGGTTTCGGGGCGTCAATCCCGAATGCCGAATGTGCCATCATTACGCAAGAGTTATAATGGCAATCTGAAACCTTCAGGTAAAGGATATCATCATGCCGAATGAACCCGACGATTTGCTCGATATCTCCTCGGAGGGGATTCCCAGAACGTCGCTACCGTCCGAGCCGGAAGAGCTCCGCGCGTTGGATTCTCTCAGAGAGGCCGTTTTGTCTGGCGATGAAAAACAAGGGCCGGCCATTGATAATTTGAAAGCTCTGGTGGCGCGTTATCCGGACGCGCTTTCCGGCTGGGTGGCCATGGGGCGGATTGCGCTCGAAATCGAAGAGACGATTAGCGCATACGCATACTTCCGGGTCGCCTACCACAGGGGGCTGGACAAGGCGCGCGCCTCGGGCTGGCGCGGTGACGGGCGCATCCCCTGGGAAACCCCCGCCAATCGGCCGTTTTTGCGCGCCATTCATGGCCTGGCGCAATGCGCCGACGCCATCGGAGAATCCGCCGAGGCGAAACGCTGCCGTGAATTCCTGGGAATGCTCGACCCGGATCATCCGTTCTAGTGCGGCGTTTATTCACGCGACGTGTGGAAAGTGGAAAAACGCCTGACTGCGCGTTCGAATCCGACTAGAAACCAGTAAGCGACAAACGCCAATTACCGAATGAGCTTTACCCTCACCCCCCCATGTATTGCCCCATCAAGAGGATGAGATCGCCCTCTTTCATCTCGGAATCGAGCTTATGGTGAATGCCCAGGAGCGCGTCGTTCACGGCGATTTCAAGGTGTTCGGCCAACTCGCCGGTTCCGTTGTGCCAAAGCGCCTCGTCCAGGGAGCGATAACGGCTGCTCATCTTTTTGAGGACGTCCCGGAGCGTGGCACCCTCGGGCACTTCCTCATCGAAAATCTTGCGTTCGTTCCCGTCACCGCCCACGAACGTCGACGCCCAGGAGATGAACTCCAGCCGGACGCGAATCGCCTTGACGCTTTTCGTCTCGCTCATGGGCGTCTTCCTCCGGGTCCGGGGCGGGCTATACGTTCGCGCCCCATAGCGCTTCGGACACATCTTCCAGATCGAGTTCGCGCAAAAGCTCGGGCCTGGGGCGGCCCGTCTCCCTGTCGTAGCCGGCCGTCTCGTACCATATATCGAGCATCTTCTCCCACTGATCCATGATCGAGACGCCCGCGATCGGCCCATCCACCGGCGTGGAGCCATATCGCCTGGACGGCTTTTCGACCTCGGGCCCGATGCCGCAGCGCAAATTGAACGCGCGCATCAAGGCATTGATGCGCCGGCCGGTCTGCATCGCTTCATCCTTGTCCACGTCCCATCCGGTAGCCGCCTGAATGGAGCGGCACAAGACGTCCATCGGCGCGCGCGTAGTAAAGACGCACGCTCCCAGGGAATCCTCATACGCGCGCCGCCCCCGGAGGCCGCCCACATGCTTGGGCACCGCCTCCGCGTCCTGGGGATGCACACGCGCGGGCAGGCCGTAATCCGTCGGGAACACCGGGGGAGCCGTATCCATCGTTCCGCCCGAACCCGTGCAGGTATCGATCATCTCCTCCCACCGGGAGCGGTGATCGTGCCCTCTGGGGGAATTGTTTACTTCCGTATAAATGGCGCAATCCTGTGCCTCGCCGCCGAGTTTCTCCGCTGCGAGCTTCGTACCCTCCGCCAGAAGGTCGCCCATGCCCTCGCGCTTGCAGATCATCTCAAGCAACCTGTTGGCCCCGTCGATGTCGCCCCACTCCAGGCGGAAGCCCAGGTCCTCGTCCGTGATGTAGCCCTTTTGCTGACACTCCATCACCCAGCCGCAGAGCCAGCCGAACTCGTTCACGTCCACACAGGCGCGATCGAGCTGGGTGTTCATCCAGGTGACCTGCTGCGGATCCGTGGCGCCAATCGTCCAGCCTGCGCCCGACCAGCCCTCGTACTCCGGTTCGTCCACGACCTGCCCCTTGTAAGGCCCGGAGGAGATAACCTGCATATGGCAATGGTGCATGCCGCACGCGCTGCACTGATGACCCCGGTGGTCGAACCCCTCGCGCAGGCCGTTCGCCTCCCATTTTTGCGTTTCGACTTCCTCGGGCCACACGTTCGTCGTGTAGTTCCGGATGGGGAGCGCCCCCATGCCCTGCAGGTTCCGGACGCCGCCCAGAGTGCCGTAGAGGTACAAGCCCTTGGTAGAAGGATCGGTCTGCAGGCTGTGGGCGATATCGTCCGCCGCCGCGAAGAGCGCTCTGGGATGGGCGGCGGCGACTCCCTTTGTTCCGCGCTCGATAGCCACCGCCTTCACCTTTTTCTTGCCCATGACGGTCCCGCACCCGTTCTTGCTCGCTACGTGGCCATAATCGCCCTGTATGGCGGCGAAGCGCACGAGATTCTCGCCCGCAGGCCCGATGCTGTACACGCTCAAATTATGGCCGCTCAGGTTCAGCGTTTTCTCGAGCGATTGCTGCGTCTCCCAGGTGTCTTTGCCCAGCAACTCAGCGGCGTCGCGAAGCTCCACCCCGTCATCCCGAATGTGGAGATAGACCCAATCGGGGGATTCTCCCTGGAACACGATGGCGTCATAGCCGCAATACTTGAGATTCGCGCCGAAAAAACCGTTCGCCTGGGTGTTGGTCGCGCCGCCCGTCATCGCGCCCCGCGTCACCACGGTAAGCCCGCCCGTCCCCCAGACCGGCAGACCCGCCAGAGGGCCCGTGGCCAGAACGAGCCGGTTCTCGGGATGATCCCAACCCACCTCGGGCGGCACCTCCTCCCACAGAACCTTGGCGCCCAACCCTGCGCCGCCCACCCACTTTCTGCGGTCGGCGGCTTCGAATTTCTCTCCCCAGGTCTTCCCGCTCGAGAGATCGACCCGAAGGATTTCTCCTGCATATGCGTAATCAGTCAAGGCATCGACCTCCTTGGTTTATGAAGAAACGACAATTTCATGCGCAGATATTGACGGACGCCCCAAAACGGTTTCCGGCAGCAAGTCGCCCGCGGCGCCCGAGGCCAAGAACGCGCGTTTCACGTCGAATGGATTCTCGCGCAAATGCTCTTTCCACTCGGAGATGTCCGCTCCCGTATACACGAGGCCCTTGAGCATCCCCACGTCGTTCGTTGTCCAAATTTCCCGGGTTTTACCGAGGATAATCGCCCCGGTCAGCTTCCCTCCGTGGAACAGGAGTTTTCTGTATGCGGGGCGTTCCGCGCGCACGGCCTCGAAGACCTCGGCGTCCGGGTCGTCCCAGGCGCCGAAGCTGGCGATCTCCATATCGAGGACGTCCACGATGTTCATGAGCAGGCTGCCCTTGTACGCCACCTCCTGGCCGGCCATGTTGGCCGCCGCTACGCGGCCATGCTGCATGGCGGTGGGCTCGATGG
>WTGD01000453.1 GCA_011523725.1 Nitrospinota bacterium | reverse complement strand
AGGCTGTCCCGCGCGTGGGTCATCTTCTGGACGATCTTCTCGCGCACCTCTCTCAGGGAGAGGCCGCTGAACTCCTCGTTCAGCAGGTTGGATATCCGGTTCAACTCCTCCTGGCTGACGGGGGTTTCCATGGGGATGACGCGGTTTTGCACCACCCCGCTCATGGAGACGATGACGGCCAGGGTCTTTTCCTCCGACATCTTCACGAAGTTGATGTGCTTGAAGTGGAGCTGCTCGCCTGCGGGCAGGAGCACGAGCCCCGCCGTGTTGGTGAGTTCCGAGAGTATGCGCGTAGCCTGGGCGAGCACCTGTTCGATTTGCGCGGCCTGTGCGGAAGCGCCCAGGCGCATGGATTCCTGCTCCTCGTTCGTGAGGATATGCGAGTCCATCAGGTCGTTCACGAAGACGCGGTAGCCCAGGTCGGTGGGGAGCCTGCCGGAGGAGACGTGGGGCTTGGTGAGGAAGCCCGCGTCCGCCAGGTCGCTCATGATGTTGCGGATGGTGGCGGGGCTCAGGGCGATGTCCGCATTTTTCGAGAGCGTACGGCTCCCCACGGGTTCGCCCGTTTCCACGAAGGTGTTGACGATGGCGCGCAGGATTTCCCGGTTTCTCTGGGCAAGTTCCAGGGCGTCCATTTCGCGGGCCTCCCGGTGCAGCGCCTTGCACGCTGAATTTTGGTGTGGCACTCCGGCTGTTTGAGTGCTAATTTGTGCAAGATATGAGGGGATTTCCCCCCTGTCAAGCGCCTGGAGCCGGGTCAGGGGAAGGGTTTCCCGAATCAGAAACCCGAACCCCGGGGTCCGGCGCAAGGGCAGAGCGAAAGCCGCCGACATTCCAAGGGATGCCGATGCCGAACGCATGGACGAGAGCCTTTCGAGTCATACGGAGGCGATGGTTCGGGCGGCGGACGCCGCCGCTCTCAGGATCTGCCGATGAAACCGGAGATTCGGCGCGCTCGCGAATCGCCCGGTCGCGCCGGGCGAATCAGAAGTTCCAGTACTGCACGATAGGCGCGACGTTCGTGTTGATAGTGATATTGAGCTTTCTCTCCTACCGGCTCTACGCCGACACCAAGGCCGAGACCGAGGAGCGTTCCAACCGCCGCCAGCTTCTTCTCGTGGAGCAGGCCGGAGACCGGATCGCCTCCTTCCTGGAGGCGCTCACGGCCTCTTTGCGCTACAGCGCGCGGTTTCTGCGCACCATCGACCCCGATCATCCGGGACGTATGGCGGTGATGATGGGGCTGTATGAAAGGCTGGGCGGTAGATTTCGTGTGAGCGAACTGGGCTACCTGCAGGGCGGCCGCGCGCCGGGTGACACGATTCCGAAAGAATACTTCGAAAAACTTGCGAACTGCTCCTCCTCGCAGGGCGCTTGCATCCTCGTGATTCGCGATGAAGCCCGAAGGGTTTCCTCCTTGTTCGCGGCCGTCCCCGTGGTGTTAAAGGGGGATGGGACCGAAGTATCCGAGGCGCAGCGGAAACCCGACTGGCTTTACGCGCGAATTTCCATGGCCGATCTGGCGCGCGCCTTCGTCGAGCCGGTGCAATCGGGAGGCCGCGAGCGGGCGTGGATCGTGGACGGCGAAGGCAGAATCATCCTCCCCCCGGGCATTCCCCGGCTGGAGGGCGTTCATTTGTCCACCCTTGCGCGCGAGCTGGAGGATGGAAGGCTCGAAGAACTCGTTGGCCGCATGAAGAAAGAAGTGAAAGGTTTTGACTGGCACCTCGACCTCCGGCCCGGCAATAAAGAAAAACGCATGCGCTACCTGACGGCTTTCAGCAACTTCCCGGTAGGGAATGAGAAATGGACTTTCGCCCTCACGGCGCCGTCCACCGAGTTCGTCGGGTTGATCGGGCGCTTGTTCCGCAAGGGACTGCTGCTGACGGCCTTCGGGTTCGTCGCCCTGGTTCTGGCCGCTCTCCTGATACTCGATCGCGAGCGCAGACGCATACGGGCCGAGGACAGGATCCACTGGTCCGAGCAGGTGCTGGAGAGCAACAGGCGGCTTCAGGCGCTGTTCGACGGCATCACGGACGCCATCGGCATTCTGGACAGGGATTTCCGCATCCGGATGCTCAATCGCTCGATGGGAAGGCTCTTCGGGCGCGAGACTTCCGACTTGCTGGATCAGAAATGGGAGATATCGCCGCCCGGCGCCGTGCCGGCGTCTTTCGTCGAGCGCGCCATCGTGGTCGACACGTTCGCGACCGGCGAGCCGGGTTTTTTCGAAAAGTCGATTTCGTGGGAAGATGGGCGCCGGATGGATATGGAATACTATACCTATCCGATTCTCGACGCCTCGGGGGCGACGCTCCAGGTGATTTTGTATTTGAAGGACGTGACCGAGCGCAAGGCGCTCGAAAACGAGGTTCTCCAAAGCGAGCGGCTCTCGATAGTCGGCAAGATGAGTGAGCAGGTGGCGCATTCCATACGCAATCCCCTCTCGGCCATCAACCTGAGCGCGGAATTGCTCGGCGATGAGTTGTCGCAATTCCAGGAAGCGGACACCTCCGAGGCGTGGACGCTGCTCAAATCCGTGAGGGCGGAGGTGGATATCCTCAGACAGGTGACGGCCGATTATCTCAAGTTCGTGCGGATGCCCAGTCTGGAGAGAACGCCGATCGACTGCAACGAGATGATCGAGGATTTGCTGGACCTGCACGCGGAAGTGGCGGCGAGCAGAAAAATCCGCATTGAAAAGGAACTCGAAATGGACATCCCCGGAGTCGTCCTGGATGAAACGCAAATGCGCGTCGCGATTCAGAACCTCATATTGAACGGTTTCGACGCGATGCCCGACGGCGGTCGCCTCCTGGTGAAGACCGAACTGGAAAACCAGCACCTCGCCATCCGGATATCGGACAGCGGGGAAGGCATCAGCCTCGAGGAGCAGGCTTCTTTGTTCACGCCGTTTTTCACGACGAAGGCGGACGGAACCGGCCTCGGCCTCGTCCTGAGCCGTCAAATCATCACCGAGCACGGGGGAAGCATCCATTTCGAGAGCGAGGAGGGAGCGGGCGCCACCTTCATCGTCGAACTCCCGCTCCCGGTTGCCCAGGAGGCGAAGGCATGAGCGACCACGCCGGGGCGCGCGTGCTGGTGGTGGACGATAAGCGCGGCAGCCGCGAGGCCCTCCAGAAGATGATCGCCAAGGAGGGGTTCGACGTCGCGATGGCTCACGATGCGGAAACCGCCGCGGAGATGTTCGGCGCGGAGCCCGCGAATCTGGTGATCACCGATCTCAGGATGCCCGGGATGGACGGCATCGGTTTGCTGAAGGAGGTGAAGCGCTTAAGCCCCGATACGGAAGTGATCCTGATCTCCGGCGCAGGCAGCATCGAGTCGGCCGTCGAGGCGATGCGCGAGGGAGCGTATGATTTTCTGACCAAGCCGCTGGAGCGCGCCCTCGTCTTGAAGGCGATAGACAAGGCGCTGGAAAAACAGGCCCTCCTGCGCGAGAACGCGGACTTGCGGGCGCAGCTCCAGAGCCTGAGAGACACCTCGGGCATGATGGGGGATCACCCCTCGATTCGCCGGGTCAAGGACATGGTCCGCCAGGTCGCGCCCACCTCGGCCACGGTCCTGATACTGGGCGAGAGCGGAACGGGCAAGGAACTGGTGGCGAACGCCCTGCACGAGGGAAGCGAGAGGGCGGGCAAGGCGATGGTGAAGGTGAACTGCGCGGCGCTTCCCGAAACGCTCCTTGAGAGCGAACTGTTCGGCTACGAGCGCGGGGCGTTTACGGGCGCCGTGGGCCGCAAGGAGGGCCGTTTCAAGATAGCGCACGAGGGCACGCTGTTTCTCGATGAAATCGGGGATATGCCCATGGTTCTTCAGCCGAAGATTCTCCGCGTTTTGCAGGAGGGCGAATTCGAGCGCGTCGGCGGGACGGAGACGCTCAAGGTGGATGCGCGAATCGTGGCATCCACCAACGCGGACCTGCAAACCGCCGTGGCCGAGAGGAGGTTCCGCGAGGATCTCTACTACCGCCTGAACGTGATCACCATCCACATGCCGGCCCTGAGGGACAGGCGCAGCGACATTCCGCTGCTCGCCGAGCATTTCCTCCAGCGCTTCGCCGCGAAGAACAACCGGCCCGTTCTCGCGTTTTCGCGCGAGGCGCTCGATGCGGTGTCGAACTACCATTGGCCGGGAAACGTGCGCGAACTCGAAAACATGGTGGAGCGCGCCGTGGTGTTGAGCCGGGGGGACATCATCTCGCTTGAGGACCTCCCTGCCCAGATCGCCCGGGGCGAGCCCACGAACGGGGAGCAGTCCGCGGCGTCGGACTCGCCGCTCATCAACCTGGAGGTCGGTACCCCGCTCGCGGAAGTCGAGCGGCGGGTCATTCTGGAGACTCTCCGGCATACGGGCGGTGACAAGAGCGCCGCTGCACGCCTCCTGGGAATCGCCACGCGCACCATTTACCGGAAGCTGGACGGGAGTTGATCGCTCGCGCATCGCTTGTTCTCGAGCGGGTTGTGGTAAGGTGTGGCGCGAGAATTTTCCGGGAGTCTGCCGATGCGGGGTCGTTTCATCACGTTCGAGGGTGTGGAGGGTTGCGGCAAGTCGACCCAGATGGCGCTCTTGCGGGCGTGGATGGAAGAAGCGGGCCTGCCCGTACTCGCCACGCGCGAGCCCGGCGGCACGAAGGTGGGTGAGGGTATCCGCGAACTGCTCCTCGCCCCGCGCGATGAGGGCCTGGATGCCGCCACGGAACTCCTGCTCTACGAGGCGGACAGGGCGCAGCATGTGAGCGAGGTGATCCGGCCGGCCCTGGAGGCGGGCGCCCACGTTCTTTGCGACCGGTTTTACGATTCCACCACGGCGTATCAGGCGTTCGGGCGGAGGCTGGACGAGGAGATGGTACTGGAGCTCAACCGCATGGCGAGCGGAGGGCTCGTTCCCGACTTGACGCTGCTGTTCTCGGTATCGCTCGAAGAAGGTCTCGACCGCGCGCGCGGCGAGAGCGCGGGCGACAGGCTCGAGGGCGAGAGCCTGGCGTTTCACCGCCGGGTGCAGGCGGGCTTCGAGGCGCTGGCGGAGCGCGAGCCCGGGCGTTTTCGCGCCTTGGGCGAGGGCGCGATTGAGCAGGTGCACGAGGAAGTAGTGGCCATCGTGAAGGAAAGATTCGAATGGGCTGGGAATCCATCCGCGGCCAGGACGCGGCCCTAGACCTGCTGCGAAGGGACTTGTCCTCCGGGCAGGTGGCGGGCGCTTATCTGTTTTACGGCCCCGACGGGGTCGGCAAGGCGAGCGCGGCGCGTCTGTTCGCCCGGGCCTTGCAGTGCGCGGGCGATGCGCCGCCGTGCGGGAGTTGTGCGGCGTGCGAGAAAGTGCTGGCGAACGTGCACCCCGACATCGTCTCGGTTCGCCCGGCCGCGGGGTCTCGCTCCATCAAGGCGGAGGAGATCAGGGAGGAGGTGATCCGGCGCGCCCATCAGCGTCCCAACGAGGGGATGCGGCAGGTCTTCATCATCGAGGATGCGCATCTCCTCACGCGGGTGAGCCAGAACGTCCTGCTCAAGACGCTGGAGGAGCCGAACGCCGCCACGATCCTGATCCTGGTGACGCCGAACCTCCACACCCTGCTGCCGACGATCATCTCGCGTTGCCGCAGGCTCAGGTTCCAGGCTCTGGCGCGGGCGGATATGGCTGCCATTCTCGAGGAGCAATCAGGCGCCGACGGGGCGGACGTGGAGAAGCTCGTCTCCCTCAGCATGGGAAGGCTGGGCGTCGCCATGTCTGCAGACGCCGAGGCCCTCTCCGAGCGCAGGGACGAGGCGGTGCGTTTCCTGGAGGAGTTGAGCGCGCCGGCGGGTCGGGCGGACGAGGTGACCC
>WTGD01000134.1 GCA_011523725.1 Nitrospinota bacterium | reverse complement strand
AGAGACGCTGAAGTCTTCTAGTCGTTGTCCTGGCAAATATCCAGCGCCTGGCAAATGAGGCGGCGCGGCAAAACCTCGCACATCAGCTTGCGTTATTCCGCCGACGCCCGGATGTCGTCGATGGGCGCCGCAACGGCGGCGCAGGCCTCCGCGGCCTTCTGGGCCAATTCGAGATCCACCACGTTGCCTTCGAGAATTTTTTCGGCTTCATAGCAGCGGATGGGAGCCGCCGTAACGGAACCCAGCGAGATGCCCGCTTCCTCCACCTTCTTGCGTCTTACCTTCAACACGACCGCCACGCCCACCACGGTGATGGCCATGGCGTTTCGGCGGGCGAGTTTGTAGTAACCCCATTTGTGGTTCCTGCCGGGGGAGGGGAAGGTCACGGCGGTGATCAACTCATCCGAGCGGATGGCCGTCTGGCGGTATCCGGTGAGGAATTTATCCAGGTCGACAGTCCTTCTGCCTTTTTCGCTGGCGAGTCTCACCTTCGCCTTGAGGGCGAGGAGGGGGGGAACGGCGTCGGCCGCAGGGCCGCCGTCGATGATGTTGCCGGCCACCGTGGCGCGGTTTCGGATGATCGGTCCTGCGAATTTCTCGGACATCGCAGCCAGAATGGGCGCTTCCCTGAGGATGATCTTGTTGGTCAGAAAATCCGTCATCGTCGCGAGGGCGCCCAGCTTTATCTGGCCATTCGAGGAGGAAATCCCCTGCAGCGCGGAAACCCTCATCAGGTCGATGACGAGCTTCGCCGGGCCGTCGTGCTGGTGCCTGAGATCGGGCAGGAAATTCGTTCCTCCGGCGATGAACTTTGTGTTTCTTCCTTTTGCCGCTTTTAGGGTGGCCGATATGGTCGTCGGCGCCACGAAGTCAAAACCACGCATAGACGGAAACTCTCCTCAAATCGTCTGAAATAGAACCTGTTAAAGCCTGCAATGAAAACCGAAACGAAGCCGAATCATATCCGACAGAAGGGGACAAGGAAAACGCTTTGAGCGACTTGGCCGTCCGGCGTCCCCGGTGAACCGGCCGTGCAAACAACGCTCGCTCTCGTACGGGCGCGCCTACCCTACCAACTGCGGCTCTTTCCCGTCAAGCGAAACCGCCCTTGCGGGTCAATTTGCGCAAAGCGTAAGATTCGCTGTAAAAGTAGCATTTTTCACCACTTGAAGGTAGGCCGGATGAACGAAACAAGCGAAGCCGTGGAGAGCGCAAGTGCAAAACCCCTGCGCCTCGCCCTGGCGAATCTGGGCTGTAAGCTCAACCACGCCGAGGGTGAAGCCATGAAGCATCTTTGCGCCAGGGCCGGTTTTGAACTCGTTCCGTTCAGCGGCGAAGCGGACGTCTACGTCGTCAACAGCTGCACGGTCACGGCCGAAGCCGACCGTGAGGGCAGACGCCTGGCGCGCCGGGCGCGTCGGACGGGCGGGCCGGACGCCCGGGTCGTCATCGCGGGATGCTCCGCCCAGGCGAACGCAGAGAAAATGCTGATCCCCGAAGTCGATCTATTGCTCGGGAACACGGAAAAACTAAGGCTCCCCGATGAACTGACGAGGCCTCTCCTAAGAGACGAAAAACCCGAAATGCGGGTTTCTCCCATCGAGGAGAGTCTTGATATCGAAAACGTCGTCCTGCCGCAGTTCGGAAGCCGGACGCGGGCGTACCTCAAGGTGCAGGACGGGTGCAACTTTTCGTGTACTTTTTGCGCGACGACCATCGCGCGCGGCGCGAGCCGCTCGCTGGACCTGGATTCATGCGTGGAACATGCCGACACCCTGCTATCGGGCGGGCACGAGGAGTTGGTGCTCACCGGGATTCACCTCGGCGCATACGGCAGGGACATCAAGCCGCGCAGCACCCTGAGCCGCCTGGTGGCCCGGTTGCTGGAGACAGAAAGAAATTTCCGCCTCAGACTCTCCTCCGTGGAGCCGGGGGAATTCACGCGCGAACTCATCCGCGTCGTGGCGGGCGAGGCCTATGGTTCGGGTTCATCGAGCGGGGGAAGCTACGTCTGCCGCCATTTCCACATACCCGTCCAAAGCGGGGACGATGAAACCCTCGCGGCGATGAACCGCAACTATACCGCAGCGCGTTGCGCGAGCCGCTTCGATGAGATCGCGAAGAAAATAGACGGGGCCTGTCTCGGCGGAGACTTCATCGTCGGGTTCCCCGGCGAGAGCAACGAGGCGTTCGAACGAACCATGGAATGGGTGCGGGAATCCCCGCTGGCGTATCTGCACGTTTTTCCCTATTCACCGCGCGAGGGCACGGCGGCCGTCGATATGCCGGGTCAAATCCCGAAAACCGAGCAGAAAAAACGCGCGCGCGCCCTCCAGGAGTTGGGACGAAGGAAATGGGCGGCGTTCGTCACTTCACAAACGGGGAGGGAAACGGACGTGTTGTTCGAGAGCCGCCGCGCGGAAGATGGCCTTCTCACCGGTTTGTCGGACAATTACATCCGGGTACTGGCTTCCGGGCCCGATGAGTGGGTAGGCCGCACGGTTCCGGTGCGGCTCGCGCCCTTGCCCGAAAAGAACGGGTTTTCCCGCATCGCCGCCAGGTCGGATGCCTTATGGGGAGAGTTTGCGTCATGACGGACGATCAATCGCGCCCGAATCCGTTTCACGAGGGCGCGCCCGATTACGAAGAGGAGAGCGGCGCGCAGCCGATCGTCACGCTCCTCACGGATTTCGGCAGCGATGAGCACTATACGGGGGTGATGAAGGGCGTCGTCCTCGCGATAAACCCGGTGGCCCGGATCGTGGACATCACGCACGCCATCCGGCCCTATGACGTCCGGGGCGCATCGTTGATCCTGGGCTCATCGGCGCATTACTTCCCGCGCGGGACGATTCACGTGGCGGTCGTGGACCCAGGCGTGGGTAGCCACCGCCGGGGAGTCATGGCCGCCACCGAGAACTACTATTTCGTGGGGCCGGACAACGGCCTGTTCTCCTGCGTGTATGACGACCCGCTCTATATGTGGACGAGAGAGCTCGAAGAGGATGCGTTTTTTCTGGACGAGGTAAGCTCCACTTTTCACGGGCGGGACATTTTCGCGCCCGTCGCGGGTCATCTCTCCTACGGAGTACCGCCTGAGGATTTCGGCTCCATCGTCACCGACCCGGTGCGCTTCGATTTCCCCTCGGTCGAATTCGAGGACGCCGACACCATTACCGGCGAGGTCATCTACGTCGATCACTACGGGAACCTGGTGACGAACATCGACACCACGACGTTCTGGCGTTTCGAATACGGAGAGGACGACGCCGCGCATTTGCCGATCATCGAAATCGGCGGCCACGTGATCAACGGGGTGAGCGAATACTACCAGGCGGTGAAGGCGGGCGATCTCGGAGCGCAGTTCAACAGCTGGACGCGGCTTGAGATATTCCTGCCCGAAGGAAACGCCGCGCGATTCCTGGGAGCCGGCATCGGTGAGAAGGTGAAGGTGCATATGGAGCACATGAAGATATAGCTTCGCCGGATATTGCCGGGATTTATACTATGGTGATGGAGACAAAGGAGAGAGATGATGGATAACGCCCCTGTGCGGTTCACGGTGTACAGCGATTTTTTGTGACCCTGGTGCTTCAACTCGGCCGTGCGCCTGAAGAAGATAAAAGAAGAATACGGCGATAAGGTGGACATTCAGTACAGGGTCTTCATGCTGAGGCCCGAGCCGGATCCCACGGCGGTATTCAACGATTACCGCAGAAACCACTGGACGAACGCGAACTCACAGCCCGATTCGGGCGATTTCACCTTATGGGAGAGCGAAGAAGAGTTCCCGAACTGCTCGATGCCGTCTGCGGAAGCGGGGCTGGCGGCGAGGTTTCAGGGTCCCGAGGAGTGGGAGAAATTCCACGACAATCTTCTGGCCGCGTTCTTCACGGAGAACCGCAACATTTCGGACACCGGAGTGGTGAGCGACGTGGCCGAGGAGAGCGGCCTGGATATGGACAGGTACCGCGACGCTCTCGAAAGCGGGGGTTTGAGGGAAAAGGCCGTCAAGGAGTACATGGAGGCCACGAACTTAGGGATAACGGGCATTCCCTCCGTCGTCGTGAACGACAAAGCGGTCATGGTCGGCGCGGTGCCTGCGGAACAATATAGATACGTCATCGACAGCATCCTGGAGACCGGCGACTTGCCCGGCCGCCCGCCAGGCGAACTGCCCGTGGCGGAATAGAACGCCTCGATGGATGCCCGAGGAAACGAGGAGTCTCCCCTCTGAATCTCTCTGACCTCAAAGGCTGCATAACCGACGTACCGGGTTTTTATCTCGGCCACGCGCAGGATGAGGCCGCCAGGACGGGTGTGTCCGTGGTGCTTTGTCCTCCGGGAACCGTCGGGGCGTGCGAGTTGCGCGGCACGGCGACGGCCACGCGCGGCATGGACGCCCTGCGCGCCGAGCACCTCGTCGGGGGCGTGGACGCCATCGTTCTGACGGGAGGCAGCGCATTCGGCCTCGCCTCGGCGGATGGCGTCATGGCTTTTCTGGAAGAGCAGGGCAGGGGGTTTCCCACCGGCCGCTTCAACGTGCCCACGGTCGCCGCCGGCGTGTTGTTCGATCTCCATTTCGGCGACGGCCGGGTGCGTCCCGACGCCGCGATGGGGCGCGCCGCATGCGAGGCGGCCTCGAACGAAGAAGGCCCCCAGGGGAGCGTGGGAGCGGGGATGGGCGCTACGATCGGGAAACTCTTCGGTCAGGAGCGCGCCATGAAGGGCGGCCTCGGCACGGCGAGCATGAACCTGCCGGGGGGCGGCGTCGTGGGCGCCGTCGCCGCGGTGAACGCCTTTGGCGGCGTGTACGAGCCGGGGACGGGAAAGCCCGTTGCAGGCCCCAGGGCGATGCCCCCCGAACAGGGCATCGTGGACACGGAAGAGCACCTGAGAATCCACGGGAGGCCTTTCGAGGGATTCTCCAACACTTCCGAGAACACGACGCTGGTCGCCGTGGCGACGAACGCCCGCCTCACGAAAACCGAGACCCACAAACTCGCCCAGATGGCGGCGAACGGACTCATCCGCACCGTCCGCCCCTCCTACTCGACTGTGGATGGAGACATGGTTTTCGCCCTTTCCTGCGGGGAGCGCGAGGTGGCGCTTGACGTCGTCGGAACGGCGGCTATCGAAGCCGTCGGCCATGCGATTTGCCGTGCAGTCATGGAAGCCGACGGCAGAGGAATCATTCCCGCCTGGCGCGACCTGCCCGAATCGTTATGAACACTCATGCGCAAAAGCCAGCCTGGAGATTCGGCGATTATTTCGATCTGAGCGTTATCGGATTGACCCACGGGTTGAGCGACGGGTTCTCCAACATGCTGGTCCCCGTGCTTGCGCTCATCGTTTTGGACCTCGATCTTTCGCCTTTCGAGGCGGGCGCCATGCTCAGCGCTTTCAGCTTCGGAACGATGATTTTCCAATACCCGCTCTCCATCCTGGCGGACAATACGGGAAGAAGAAAACTGATACTCCTGATAGGGATGAGCCTCTCCGCCGCATCTTTCCTCTCCATTCTCTGGGTGGATCACTTCTGGTCGTTGTGCGCACTGTCGTTTCTCGCGGGCGTGGGAAATTCCGTCTACCACCCGTGCGGAACCGCCCTGGCGGCCCGCCGTTTCGAGAGCGACCGCGCATTCGCCATCTCATGGCACAGCCTGGGCGGCAACTTGGGAACGAGCATCGTCCCGCTGGTTCAGGCGGCCGTGGCTGCGATGGCAGGCTGGCGCGCGGCGATCGGCGCCTGTGCGGCTCCCGCCTTCGTGCTCCTTCCTTTGGTGAACGCCAGGTTTCGCGAAGAAAGGCGTGAGCGCGATCATGAGGCGGCGCCCCCTGGAGAGT
>WTGD01000259.1 GCA_011523725.1 Nitrospinota bacterium | reverse complement strand
CTCCAAGATAAATGAATGCCTTTCGCATCGCTTCGCCAAGGGACTCTCTTCGCTTCTCGCTCGGGTGTGGCGGAGCATCGCGCATCGCCTCGCAATCGTGTTCGCCTCTGGTGAAGGTTCCCCTGCCCCGCTCGGAAGCGACTCTCGCTCGCTGATTGGATTCGGAAATCCTCACGAAATGAGCCGCGTTCATAAATGCAAGGAAGGTGCGAAAATAAAAATAATCATATTTTCGATAAAATTCGCTAAATTCACGGGGTTTTTCAATAAATTTCCGAAAATTGTTTCTCTCGTAAATGATTGTAATCAAAAAGGTTATCACATAAATCTGAGCGTACCGCACTCAGATTCAGGACCAAAAAAGTTTTCCGCCTCCCCCGCATTTCCCCGCAACTGCCCGCATTCGGCTCCTTGCTTCACATGCCCCATCGCCTCGAAACAATGTATAATCCTCCCCACCGCACCGGCCGCCTGGTGCCTGAATCCCTCCATTCATTTTCAAGACCAGGAGACCGTCATGGAGCGCAGACAAGCGAGTGATTTCGACCAGGAACTGCTGGACCTGTTCGACGAGTACGTGCACGGCATCATCGAGCGCAGGGAGTTTCTCGACAAGGCGGCCAAGTTCGCCGTGGGCGGCCTCACCGCCGCCGCCCTGCTCGACATGCTATCGCCCGACTACGCGCTGGCGAAACAGGTCGATGAGAACGACGCGCGCATCAAGGGCGAGACGATCGAGTACGCCTCGCCCAAGGGGCACGGCAAGATCAAAGGCTATCTCGTGCGGCCCGCGGGCGGGGGCAAGCGCGGCGGCGTGGTCGTCGTGCACGAGAACAGGGGCCTGAACCCCTACATCGCGGACGTCGCCCGGCGCGCCGCCGTGGCGGGCTTCACCGCGCTCGCGCCCGACGGCCTCACGCCTCTGGGCGGATACCCCGGCAACGACCCCGACGGCAAGGTCATGCAGCGAAAGCTGGACAAGGCGAAACTGCTGCAGGATTTCTTCGCCGCTTTCGATCACCTGAAGGCCGACGCGAACGCGAACGGAAAAGTCGGCGTGGTGGGCTTTTGCTACGGGGGCGGCGTATCGAACGCCATGGCCGTCCACAAGCCCGACCTCGCCGCCTCGGTTCCCTTCTACGGCCGCCAGCCCAAGACCGAGGCCGAAGTCGCGAGGATCAAGGCGCCCCTGCTGCTCCATTTCGGCGAACTCGACCGCCGCATCAACAAGGGATGGCCCGCCTATGAGGCCGCGCTCAAGAAGCACGGCAAGGAGTACACGGCGCATTTCTACCCCAAGGCGAACCACGGCTTTCACAACGACACCACGCCGCGCTACGACAAAGCCGCCGCCGAACTCGCCTGGAAGCGCACGATAGACTTCTTCCGGGCGAAGCTCACCTAGAAGATCAAATGAAGGCTGCCTCCCTCGAGAGAGGGGGGCGCCTTCTCAATTTTCACGCAACACGGCTTTCCTCCCACTCCATTCATCCGGCATAATGGACGGTCATGAGGACCCTGTTCGGGTGGACATCGGATCCACCCGCCGTATTCAACGAGACAGGGACTCCCGACCTCATGCGCGGCCTGCCGGGAAAATTCATCGACTTCAACAAATACCTTTCCGAGCGTTTCGATGAGATGTTGCCCGAGGAATTCCGGGTGGACGGGCAGACGCATTTCCGCAAGAAATTTGCGCCGCCCCACATCTCCAAGGGTGCGCTCGTTTATGATGTCGGCGGGGGGAAACATCCCCTGCATTCCAGGGAGGAGAAGGCGCGGCGTGGTCTCCGTGTCGTAGGCCTTGATATCGACGAGGGTGAGTTCCTTCGCGCTCCATGCGGGGTCTACGACGAAACCATCCGCGCCGACATCACTCGATACCGGGGACGCGAAGACGCCGACGTGGTGATTTGCCAGGCGCTGCTCGAACACGTCGCCGACACCCCGGCCGCCTTCGCCGGCCTGGCGAGCATCCTGAAAAAAGGCGGCGTCGCCCTCCTCTTCACGCCGTCAAAAAATTCTCTCTATGCGCGGGTGAACCTCCTCCTCCCGGAGAGCTTCAAGCGGAAGCTGCTGAGGTTTCTCTATCCCGAACTCACGGACAAGTCCGGCTTTCCGGGCCGCTACCACCGTTGCACTTTGTCCGATTTTGAAGATATGGCGTGCGGGCAAGGCTTCGCCGTCATCCGGAAAAAGGCCTATTTTTGCAGTGGATATTTCAGCTTCTTTGCGCCCCTGCACGTTCTCTGGCGGGTGTGGCTTTGGGTTTTCTATCTCCTGTCGCGCGAGCGGGCGGCCGAGACCTTCAGCATGGCGCTTCGCAAAAAATGAGAATGGGAACCAGAGAGCGCTCCGGTTCATCCACTCAAGCCGAGTAGGCTCCATGTGCGGCGTCGCGGGTTTTCTGTTCACGTATCGAGAGACGAACGACCCCCGGGGCGTCGTTTCGAGGATGGCCGAGAACCTGCGCCACCGGGGGCCCGACGATGGGGGAAGCTGGGTCGACGAGGCGGCGGGCGTCGCTCTGGGGCACAGGAGGCTCGCCGTCATCGATCTGAGCGCGGACGGCCGCCAGCCGATGATTTCGCATGAAGGAAGATACGTCCTCTCCTACAACGGGGAAATCTATAATTTCATCGAACTGCGCGATGAATTGACGCGCGAGGGGGTGCGCTTCCAAGGATGCTCGGACACCGAGGTTCTCCTCGCCGCTGTGGAAAGGTGGGGGCTTGACGCGGCCATTCGGCGCTCCGTCGGCATGTTTTCCTTCGCCCTATGGGATCGTACGGAGAAAACGCTGCATCTCGCGCGCGACCGCATGGGCGAAAAGCCTCTCTATTACGGCTGGCGCGGAAAATCTTTTCTCTTCGGCTCGGAGCTCAAAGCCCTCCGTGCGCATCCTGACTGGGAAGGCGATATCAACGCCGACGCTTTGGCCGATTACATGAAACTGGGCTGCGTGCCCGCTCCACATTCCATCTACAGAGGAATTTACAAACTGCCGCCCGCCTCCATCTTGAGCCTCCATACTTCGGACCCACCCGGGCATCTGCCGGAGCCGCGCGCGTATTGGCGCGCGGAAGATTTGGTGGAGCACGCATCCGCAGAAAAGAGGGCGTTCTCCGAGGATGGGGCGCTCGACCAACTAGAGGAGACGCTGAAGCGCTCCGTGCGCCAGATGCTACACTCGGACGCGCCGCTGGGCGCGTTTCTTTCTGGCGGGGTCGATTCCTCGACCGTGGTCGCCCTGATGAAGGCGGAGAGCGGCGCTCCCGTCCAGACGTTTTCCATCGGATTTCACGAGAAAGGCTACGACGAGACCCATCATGCGCGCGAGATGGCCCGCCATCTCGAAACCGAACACACCGAACTCTACGCAGGGCCTGGAGAAGCGCTCGAGGTCATCCCTCGCCTGCCCCGGCTCTATGACGAGCCGTTTGCGGATCCATCCCAGATTCCCACGCACCTGTTGTGCGCCCTCACGAGGAAGCACGTGACGGTCGCCCTCTCGGGCGATGGGGGCGATGAGCTTTTCGGCGGCTATAACCGCTATTTCTGGGCGCCCAAGATCTGGAGGTGGAGCAATCGGCTGCCGGAGCGAGTAAAAAAACGAATCGCGAAGGGGCTGGTGACGCGACATCCTGCGTTGGCACGGTATTATGAAAAAATATTTTCCCTTCTGCCCAAACGGTATCAGGTGAAAATGGCCGGGGAGAAGCTCCTCAAGCTGGCGGATCTCTTGGGCGCAGCAAGTCTCGATGAAACGTACCAACGTCTGAGAACGCAAGGCGATGCTTCGGTTTGTCTCCATACGCAGCGGGACATGGAAAGTGCATTTGCTCTAGAGCCCGTACCAAGTGCCCTTCATCCCGCCGAGTGGATGATGTATCGCGACATGGTGGAATATCTGCCCGATGATATTCTGGTGAAGGTGGACAGGGCGGGCATGGGAGCGAGCCTTGAGGTGAGAGCACCCTACCTCGACCACCGCGTCGTAGAGTTCGTCTGGAGCCTTCCCTTAAGGCTGAAGCTGCGGAGAGGAGAAGGAAAATGGATTTTAAGACGGTTGCTGTCCCGCTACGCTCCCGCCTCGCTGATTCAAAGGCCTAAAATGGGGTTCGCCGTTCCTGTCGGCGAATGGCTGAGAGGGCCTCTCAAGGACTGGGCGGAAGATTTGTTGACAGAGTCGCCACTCAGGGAAGAGGGATTTTTTCGCGTAGATTCGATCCGCGCGATGTGGGGGCAGCACATTTCCGGTGAAAGAGACTGGCAATACTGTCTCTGGGGCGTGTTGATGTTTCAGGCGTGGCTGGACGAGCAAGGGCGATGAGATGAACAAGACGCTGCTTTTATTTGATTTAGAGGACAGATACTTCTTGAGCCACAGGCGCGCGATCGCGCTGGCGGCGCGGGATGCAGGATACCGCGTCATCGTGTGCGTGAAAATCGGCGGAAAATACATGGAGCGGATTCGTACGGCGGGATTCGAGTGCCTCGCTTTGGAGAATGAAAACAAGGAAGGGATCAGCTTCCTGCGGGAATTTCAAACCCTCCTCAAGCTCATTCGCGCCTACCGGAAATACCGCCCCCGCATCGTCCACCATTTCGGTGTGAGAAACCTGCTTCACGGCTTGATTGCAGCGCGTCTCGCCAAAACGCCCTTCGTCGTGAACTCGCTCCTGGGACTGGGGTCGCTCTTTTCCGAAAACTCGCTGAAGCTGAACATCCTGAGAAAAATCGTCTTGTTCTCGCTGCGGCGTTTTCACCGAAGGAAAAACACCCGTGTCATCGTGCAGAACGACGCCGATAGGGAGATGGTTCTCCAAAACGTGCTTCCCGATGAATCGCGTCTGAACGTCGTTCGCGGTTCGGGCGTCGACGTACGCTCCTTTCATCCCGCCCCGGAACCCTCGGGCATACCACTGGCGGTGCTCGCCTCCCGGATGCTCATAGAAAAAGGAGTGCATGAATTCGTAGAGGCGGCAGCCCTGCTTCAAAAAGAGGGCTTGAAAATTCGCATGGCGTTGGTGGGAAGCCCGGATCCCAAGAATCCATCTTCGGTCCCCGAATCCACACTTTCTGAATGGAACCGCGAGGCCAGAGTCGAATGGTGGGGCCACAGGGAAGACATGGGCAAAGTTTGGAGAGGCTGCCACATCGCCGTTTTGCCGACTTATTACAAAGAGGGTCTCCCGAGAAGCCTGCTTGAGGCGGCGTCATGCGCCCGCCCGCTGGTTACCACCGGCGTTCCGGGTTGCCGGGATATTCTGAAAGACCGTGTGAACGGACTGCGCGTCGCGCCGCGAGATTCAAAAGCCCTGGCTGACGCCATCAAAAGGCTGGCCGGGGATGCCGACCTGAGGCGAAAGATGGGTGCAGCGGGACGGAGAATCGTGGAAAGGGAGTTTTCCGATGAAATCGTCTCGGGAGAAATCTTGAAGCTCTATGAGCGCATGAGCGCGACGGAAAAAGAACGACAGAAGAAGTGAGGCAGGTTTCGGCTGGTCTGATGGATGGAGGATGAAACTTCTCCTCAGATGCCATGACGGCCTAGGTACCATGGCCCCGCAGGCGTAAAAAAGTGAGCATTGTCAGGAATATCACTTGCAGGTCCATCCAGAATGAATAGTTCAGAATGTAGTATAAATCGTACTCCAGCTTGATTTCGTAGTCTTCAATCTGGTCGACGTGGCCCTGCCGAACTTGCGCCCACCCCGTGATTCCCGCGGGAACGAGTTCTCGATATCCGAATTCGGGATAATGTTGTTTGGCTACCTCCAGCGTCTTGATGTACTCCGCCCTAGGGCCGACGATGCTCATATCCCCCTTGATAACGTTCCAGAGTT
>WTGD01000177.1 GCA_011523725.1 Nitrospinota bacterium | reverse complement strand
AGGCGGAAGAGCTCACCGAAGGCTGTGCGGACGACAAGGAAAAACTAAACAACATCTATTATTTCGTCCGCGATTTTCCCTACGACATTCTCGATTCGTTCCGCTATCTCGCGGAAGGAAAGAAGCAGGCGAGCGACGTGCTGAACAACGGCAAGGCGTTCTGCATGGGCAAGGCCAGCATGTTCGCCGCTCTTTGCCGGGCCTCGGGCATCCCCTCGCGCATCGGCTTCCAGCAGCTTCATTGCCCGGACAAGCCCTTCATGAACGAGGAAGTCGCCAAGATCTGGGGCGACCGGAAGCTGCCGTGGCACTCGCTGGGAGAGGCGTATCTGAACGGCAAGTGGCTCAAGCTCGACGCCACGATCGACAAGGAATTCGCCGCCAGAAAAGGTCGGGTATATTCCCAGGAGTTCGACGGCGTAAGCGACATCCCCTCCGTCGAAGGCCCGCTCATCAAGGACCTGCCCAGCCACACGGACTACCCGAAAGACGTGGCCGACTGGTATGAGCAGGTGGCCAAAGACGTCGTCTCTTCCGTGGAGGAAGACGTGGTTCACAAAGATGTTCTCAGCGATGAGGAATGGTCCGGCCCCGATTCGGAGAAAATGTAAAGCCCGGAGGCTTGCCTGGGGCATCTAGTCTAAATAACGATCAATGAAAGGAGTGATAGATGTCGGGTAGTCTGGTGAAAGTGGCCGAGTTTCCGCTCACCCAGGAAGTGGAGCAGCAGTTTATCGACGGGAACTGGGTGAAAGGCGAGCGCGGTGAGCCGATTGACGTGCTCAATCCATCGAACAACGAGACGATTTTCCAGTTGTTCCCCGCCTCGGACGCGCAGGTGGACGAGGCGGTCGCCTCCTGCTGGCGGGCGTTTCACGACCCGTCCTGGAAGAAGATGCCCGCGCTCGAGCGCGGGAAACTCATCATGAAGCTCGCGGCCCTGATGCGCGAGCACGCGGAAACCCTCGCGAGACTCGAGGCGATCAACACGGGCATCCCCATCCGGGAGAGCCGCCTGGAGTCCGCCTCCTCCGCGCGGCATTTCGAGTATTTCGCCGGATGGTCGGGCAAGGTGGAAGGCGGCGCGCAGCCCCTGATGAACGATCGGCTTGTGTATTCGATACGAGAGCCCCTGGGCGTCGTGGCCATCATCGTTCCCTGGAACACCCCGCTCAAGCTCATGTCCCGGGGTTTGGCCGCCGCTCTGGCCTGCGGCAACACGGTGGTGGTCAAACCCTCCGCCGTCGCGCTGGCGTCTGTGCTCTATTTCGGAAAACTGGTGGAAGAAGCCGGTTTCCCGCCGGGGGTGATCAACATCGTCGCGGGTTCGGGGCGCTCGACGGGGGCCAAGATTGTGGGCCATCCCGACATCCGGAAAATCGTCTTCACGGGCGGCACCGAGGGCGGCCTGGAAGTCCTGGGGCTCGCCGCGCAGAACGTGACCCCCGTACTGGCGGAGCTTGGCGGCAAGGGGCCCATCATCGTCTGCGAAGACGCCGACCTGGACGAGGCGGCGGACGGCGTTATGAGCCAGGTGTTCGCCCGCCAGGGCGAGGTCTGCTTCGCCGGGACGCGGCTGTTCCTGCCGGGTTCGATTCACGATGCGTTCGTCGAGAAGATTAAAGAGCGCGCCCAAGGAATCAAAGTGGGCGATGCGATGGATGAAGAGACCGACATGGGGCCGCTCATCTCTCCCGATCACCTCGCCGACGTCGTCGGCTACGTCGAATCGGCGCTCGGGGATGGAGCCAGCGTCGCTTGTGGCGGAGACCGCGCAAAGCCCGAAGGGGGGCCGGACGGAAACTTCATGCAGCCCACGGTGCTCACGGGCGTGAACCAGGGCATGGAGGCGGCGTGCGAGGAGATTTTCGGCCCGGTTCTCACCGTGCACGAATTCGATTCGCTCGACGATGCGGTCCGCGACGCCAACGCCACGGAGTTCGGGCTGGCGAGCTACGTCTGGACGAGTGACCTGCGCCGGGCGCATCGCCTCGCCGCGGAGCTTGATTGCGGAAACGTGTTCATCAACACCTACCGTTACGGCTCCGAGATTCCCTTCGGCGGCACGAAGAAAAGCGGCATCGGCAGGGAGCACGGCGAGGAGGCGCTGCGCGAATACACCCAGATCAAAAGCGTCTGCATCGGACTTTCGAGATGGCATTCCTGGAATCGTGATTAGGTTGATTCCGTTCGTTAATAGGAATTATCAACGTACTTTTCGACGCATCTCAAGGAGGAATCACCATGAAGAAGTTGTTGCTGGTTTTCGCACTCGCCTTCGTCGTTGCGGCGGTATCAACCGCGCCGGCCTTGGCGGCCTATCCGACGAAACCCGTGGAGATGACCATCACCTTCAAGGCCGGCGGCGCTGCCGACATCTCCGGACGCACCGTGGCGAAAGCGGCCGAGAAGGTGTTCGGGCAGCCCATCGTCGCCGTGAACCGTCCGGGCGCGGGTGGGACGATCGGCTTCGCCTACGTCAAGACCGCGCCGAACGACGGATACAAGATCGGCTGGCTTTCGGCCTCGATCCTGACCGGTACGACCATGGGAAAATTGCCCTATGACTACCGCGCCTGGGATTACGTTTCCCGACTGGTGTTCGAGGGAACCGCCATCGTCGTCCGGGCCGATTCCCCGTATAAATCACTTCCCGACCTCGTGAAGGCGGCCAAATCGAAGACGCTCAAGATCGGAAGCGCGGGTTCGGGCAGCTTCACGCGGCTCACCGCTTCGGCACTCTCCCAAAAGGCGGGCTTCAAGTTCCGTCACGTCCCCCTGGGCAAACGCCGCGTACCCAGCCTGCTCGGCGGCGAGGTCGACGCGATTTCCGTCCATCCGCCCGAGGTCCTGGCCCTTCACAAGGCGGGCAAAGTCCGCATGCTGGCCGTTTCTTTCCCGAAGCGCCACCCGGCCTACCCCAAGGTCCCCCTGTTCAGCGAGCACGGGTGGGACGTGGGCTTCTATCAGTTCCGTGGACTGCACGTTCCCAAGGGAACGCCCAAAGAAGCGGTTCAAGCGCTCCACAAGGCCTTCTCGGCTGCCGCGAAGGACCCGAAAGTCCTGGCCACCGCCGAGAAGCGGGGTTTCCTGGTCTCCTATATGGGTCCGGACAAGTTCCCGGCCTTCGTGGCCAACCAGAACGCCCTGATCAAGAAGGTTGTCGTATCGCTTGGTCTGGATAAGAAGAAAAAGAAGAAGAATTAGTCTTCCGAATCGCGCCGAGGACGAAAGCCACAAGGGATCGGGTGTTCATGACGGAGGAGAGCAAAAAAATCAGGCAGCACGTCGGACGCCTCGCCGTTCCGATCCTCCTGGTGGTTTTTTACGTCTGGTACGGTTCGCTGATTCTGGAGTTGCCCCAGGGGCCGGGGGAAGAAGGTCCCCTGGGGCCTTCTTTTATCCCCTGGCTCTGGGCTTCGCTGCTTATCGTCCTGACGCTGGTTGAAATCGCGACGGGCAACCTCGGAGCGCGCCGGGATAAAGAGCGCGTCGTCATCGAGCGCAAGAGCGTACTCGACGCCCTGATCCTCTGCCTCCTGCTGGCGGGCTTCGCGCTCTTGATGCAATACACCGGCTTTACGCCCGCGGTCGCCCTGTTTCTCGCCATCTGTTTCTGGTGGAGCGGAATCCGCTCCTGGAAGATCATACTCCCCTACGTCGTCATATTCGCCTTTGTGGTGAACTACGTCTTTCACCACGTGCTCAAGGTTCCCCTGCCCCAGGACTGGCTCTTCTGAAGATGAATCTCTTGGCGGAAGGCATCGTCCAGGCGCTTGCGTGGAAGCCATTTCTGTTCGCAATCCTGGGAAGCTTCATGGGCATCGTATTCGCGGCCATTCCGGGCCTCACGGTGAGCATGGGCATCATTCTCCTGCTGCCCTTCACCTTCCACATGGCGAGCGTCACCTCGATGAGCCTTCTCGTAGGCGTTTTCGTCGGCGGGATGACGGGGGGCAGCATCTCGGCCATCCTGATCAACATCCCCGGCAATCCCGCCGCCATCGTCACGAGCCTGGACGGCCACCCGCTCGCCCGCAAGGGCCGGGCCGGGGTCGCGCTGGGCGTGGCCTTTTTCTCGAGCTTTCTGGGCGGGTTGTTCAGCCTCGCCTGCCTGGTGACCATAGCACCCCAGCTGGCGGATTTCGCGCTCAAGTTCGGCGCGCCGGAACTGGCGTCGCTGGTCCTGCTGGGGCTTTGCCTCATCTGCGGATTCGCCCAAACCTCGATGAGCAAGGCGCTCATCTCGGGCGTGCTGGGCCTGAGCTTCGCCACCGTGGGCATGGACCCCATCGATTCGATACCGCGCTTCACGTTTTCCGTCGTGCAGATTCAGCAGGGGGTCTCTTTCCTGCCGGTGATGATCGGGCTTTTCGCGGTGCCCGAGATCATCTCGGGCATGCGCGGCTCCGCCGTATCCCTGCCGGATTTCTCGACGCGCCTGCGCGACCTGCTGCCTTCACCGGGAACTCTGGCCGGCCTCTGGAAGACGCTTGCGCAATCCTCCCTCATCGGGACGACCATCGGCCTGCTGCCGGGCACGGGAAGCGCCGTCGCCGCCGTGCTGAGCTACAACACGGCGCAGCGCCGCTCGACGGAGCCCGAATCGTTCGGAAAAGGGAAACTCGAGGGCGTATCCGCGCCCGAGGCCGCCAACAGCGCCATGACGGGCGGCGCGATGATCCCGATGCTCACGCTGGGGATCCCCGGCGACCCCGTCACCGCCGTCATGCTCGGCGCGCTCACCATCCAGGGGCTCGCGCCGGGGCCGCTCCTGTTCGAGAGCCACGGCGGTTTCGTCTTCTCGATATTCGGGTCGTTCTTCATCGCGCTGTTCCTGACCATCGTCATCGCGCTGCTGGGCATCCGCCTGTTCGTCCAGGTGCTGCGCGTGCCGCCGGGGCTTCTCTTCCCGAGCATCGCGGTGTTCTGCGTCATCGGCGCGTTCGCGCTCCAGAACAGCTTTTTCGACGTTTTCCTGATGATCGGCTTCGGATTGTTGGGCTATTTCATGCAGAAGTTCGACTATCCCATCATGCCCCTGCTCCTGGCGATCATCCTGGGGCCGGTGTTCGAGAAAAACGCGCGGATGTCGCTCATCCTCTCGGACGGCGACCCCGGCATATTCTTCCGCAAGCCGATCAGCCTGGTGTTTCTGGCCCTGGCTTTGGTCTACCTCGTCAGCGTCTTCCTGAAGAGGACATCATTTTGGAGGGATCGGAGCCGCGCATGATCATCGATTTCATTGATGGGAATTCTTGAATCGAAACGAGACAGCAAAGAGGAGAATCGAGCCATGAAGCGAAGCACGGAGAGAATACTCACGACCCACACGGGGAGCCTGCCGCGTCCCCAGGAAGTGGTCGATTTGCTGCTGGCCCAGGAGGAGGGCGGGGTGGATTCCGACGCGTTCGACGCCGCCGTGGCGCGCGCGATAGAGGACGTCGTGGAGAAACAGGCGGCGGCGGGAATCGACGTCATCAACGACGGCGAGCAGGGCCGGCCCGATTACACCTCCCACGTCAAGCACAGGCTGACGGGATACGACGGGCCGAGCTCGCCCCCGCTCGGCACGGGCGAGGAGGGTTTTCCCGAACTCTCCGAAATACTCTCCCAATTCGCCTCGCCCCTCCAGAACCGCCCGGCCTGTTCCGGTCCCGTGGACTGGAAGGACTGGCCCGCCGCCCAAGTGGACATCGAGCGCGCGAAGAGCGTCCTCGGCCGCGCGGACGTGGAAGAGGCGTTCATGACCTCCCCCTCGCCGGGGCAGATTTCGCGCTATCTCAGGAACCTCTACTACGAGAGCGAGGAGGAGTACATATTCGCGCTCGCGGACGTGATGCGCCGCGAGTACGAGGCCATCGTGGATG
>WTGD01000023.1 GCA_011523725.1 Nitrospinota bacterium | reverse complement strand
TCTATATTTATCTCAACAAAGGTCCATACGCCGCCGTAGGACCCGGCATCATCAAAAAGCTGATTATCCATTCCTCCGGTGCGTATGAATGCGACAACGTCTGGGCCGACGGCTACCTCGTGCTCACGAACAACATCAATACCTGCGCCATGCGTGGTTTGGGCGTTCCTCAGGTGCATTTCGCGATTGAAAGCCAGATGGACGAGTTAGCCCTCTCGCTTGGAATGGATCCCTTCGAACTGAGGCGATTGAACGGTTATAAACTCGGCTCTTCTACGGCAACCCGTCAGGTATTGGATCAGAGTGTGGGGTATATGGATTGTCTCGATAAAGCGGAAAAAGCGCTCGGTCCGCACCCGCGAGAAAACGCGAACAGCGATGGTTTGCTGTATGGCCGTGGCATGGCAGGGTTTTGGTATTCTACGGGCGCCGCATCTCCCTCGGATTCCTGTGGCGCGCAGGTTCATGTCACCGATGACGGGAAGGTGCAGGTGGGTGTCGGCATCATCGAACTCGGGCAGGGCTCCCACACCGTGCTCGCCCAGATTGCCGCCGAAGCGATGGGCGTGCGCTTTGAAGATGTGCGCATCATGCAGGTGGATACGGATGCCGTTCCAGAGAGTGGTTTTACGGCAGGCTCACGCTCCACCACGATTCCCGGCAATGCGATATGCGAAGCCATCGCGGAGGTTCGGGGAATCCTGGCCCCCGTAGCGGCGGAGATGCTCGAGGGGCCGGCCGAAGATGTAGCCTTCAAGCACGGACGAGTATTCATCAAAAGCGCGCCCGAGCGTTCAATCTCGTTTGGCGAGGTGGTTTCACAGGCGCTTTTAGTCGGCGAGCAGATTACAGGCCAAGGCTGGTTCACCACTGGCCCCTTGACATTCAACCCTGAAACCGGAGAAGGCAGGCCGTTCATGGTGTACAGCTATGGCGTACAGGTGGCGGACGTTGCAGTCGACCCGGATACGGGAGAGGTTTGGGTGAAGCGCATGGTCGCCGCCCATGATGTGGGGCGGGCCATCAACCCGCAAGGGGTAATCGGGCAGATACAAGGGGGTATTGAAATGGGGCTTGGGCAAGCCCTGATCGAGGAAATCGACGTGCACGAAGGTCGCGTGCTCACGCCGGATCTGGCGCGATACGAGATTCCCGTGTCAATGGATACGCCCGAGTTCACCACCATTATCGTCGAAGAGGTCAATGCGACAGGCCCCTATGGCGCCAAGGGTGTGGGAGAGAGTTCTCTTGTGCCCACATTGGCCGCAATTTCCAACGCCGTGCGCGATGCCGTCGGTCATCGGTTCACCAAGCTGCCCATCACGCCGGAGAGTGTCGCCATGGCCATTCACAAAGGAGGGGTTGCAGTATAGGGTACCCATAAAGGAAGTTTCGACAAACCGGGCGGACGCGATGCCCGGTTTTGTTTTGCACTCAGTGCGCATGAGTGACGTGATTTTGACCAAAAAAGAGGGGCGCATGATGCGGGCCTTCGTGATGGCGGCGGGGTATGGCAAAAGATTGGGAGCACTGGGAGAAGAAATTCCCAAACCTCTCTTGCCCCTGGGCGGAGTGCCGCTTATCGGGTTTGCGCTGGAGAAATTGGCGGCAGTCGGCGTCAGTGAGGTTGCGGTCAATCTGCACCATGGCGCGGAGAAAATTCGCGCCGCTTTGGGCGATTATGTGCATGATGTCCATATTCACTATTTTTATGAACCCGAGATTATGGGCACCGCCGGTGGAATAAAGAATGCGGAGGCGTTTTTGTGTGAGAAAAACGAGCCTTTTTTCGTCATCAATGCGGATGCTCCGTGTGGCGCGAATTTGAAAACAGCGTTGGACCATCATCAGAAAGGAAGTTTCCTCGCCACTCTCATTCTCAGGCGATCGCCCGAGGCTCAAAAGTATGGAGTGCTCGAGTTCGATGAGGAGGGGCGTTTGCGAAAATTCCTGGGCGCGAGCGCTCCCGGAAGTCCACGGGGCGAGTCGAATCAGGCGATGTTCACCGGATTGAGCGTTATGTCTCCTGAAATGTTAAGTCATATTCCTGCAGGCGTGGAGTCGGATATTTCAACGCAAGTTTATCCTCGGTTAATGGAGAGCGACGCCCGGATCGGGGCGGTTTTGAGTGATTCCTATTGGATGGATGCAGGAACACCGACACGATATTTGCAGGCGAACATGGACGTCATGTCCGGCGAATTCGCGCCGGATTTCAGTTGGCCCCCATCGGGGTTTTTGTTGATAGAAGGCCCCGCCATGAAGTGGGGAGAGGGCAGCATAGAGCCTCCCGTCTTGATGGGGCCCGATGTTGTCATCCGAAAAAATGCGAAAGCGGGCCCCTTCACTGCAATCATGGCGGGTGCTACTCTTGGAAATAACGCCGTGGCGCGAGAATCCATCGTTTTTCCTGGCGGTAAGATCGATGAGGATTCCAATTTGAAAAGATGTATCGTAGGACCGGACGCAGTGGCCTCGTTTAGTGGCACGGAAGTTAGAGAGATAGTTATTCTCCGCGATAGGGTACAGTCGAAAATATGTGACGTATAAACCGGTAGAAACTTGCATCTTGTGAAGGAGTGGATGTTGAAAGAGCCGACCACAAGAACATCTTTAGCCGCAGGACGTTCTCCCGTATTCGCCACGGGAGGATTGGTGGCGACCAGCCAGCCCTTGGCTGCGGAAGCGGGTCTCCAAATACTGAGAGAAGGTGGAAACGCCATGGACGCGGCCATCGCGGCGGCCGCGGCGTTGAACGTGGTGGAGCCGCAATCCACGGGTATCGGCGGGGACATGTTCATGCTGTATTGGGGCGCCGGCTCGAGGGAACTCCTGGGGCTGAACGGCAGCGGAAGGAGTCCGGCGAAGGCCGCTCTCTCCCGCTACCGGGAATTTTCTTCCATGGCGGAGACGGGGATTTATTCTTGCACTCTTCCCGGTGCTGTGGGCGGTTGGTTCGCCGCCCACGAGCGATATGGCAGCGGCAAGAAGAAAATGCCGGAGCTTCTGGGGCCTGCGATTCAATACGCGGAAAACGGATTTCCTCTCTCTCCCATCATTGCCCGCGCATGGGCGAACCAGACGGAAAAACTGAAAAAATGTACATATTCGCATCGATTCTATCTGCCGGGCGGGCGCCCACCGAGGGTTGGAGAAAGATTCCGAAACCCGAAGCTGGGAGAATCCTTGCGAGTGATAGCCGATGGTGGACGTGAGGCTTTTTACGAAGGCCCGATAGCCGAGGAAATAGTTCGCTACACCAAAGAAATCGGAGGTTTGTTAGAACTCGAGGATTTCGCCGCAACGAAATCAGAATGGGTGGAGCCGATTCGCGCAAATTATCGCGGCTATGAACTTTGCGAGATACCGCCCTCGGGACAGGGCGTCACGGCGCTGATATGCTTGAACTTGATTGATGAATATCTTTTGGGGGAGATGAGTTATGGTTCGGCTGATCATCTCCACATCGTGATTGAGGCGATGAAACTCGCCTTTGCAGACAGAGATCGTTACGTCGCGGATATGACCAAGGCGGACGTGCCCCTGACAGGGCTTCTCTCCCCGGAATATGCCGATGAGCGGCGAAAGCTCATCGATGAAGCGAAAGCAGGCAGTCCCGAGGCAGGAAGCCCCCAAAACTGGAACGACACGATTTACCTCACCGTGGCGGATTCTCAGGGGAACATGTGCTCGTTCATCAACAGTTTGTTCCATCATTTCGGCTCAGGCGTCACCGGTGGAGAGACGGGTATCATGCTTCAGAACAGGGGCAGCGGCTTCGTACTCGAAGAAGGCCACCCAAACTGCATCGCGCCCGAGAAGCGGCCCCTGCACACCATCATTCCCGGTTTCGTAATGAAAGATGAGGAGCCCTGGATGAGTTTCGGCGTCATGGGGGGCGACATGCAGCCGCAGGGCCACGTGCAGGTGCTCTCGAACATGGTGGATTTCGGCATGGACGTCCAGGAGGCCATCGAAGCGCCCCGTTTTCGCGTTTTGGGCGGTCGCACGGTAGCGATAGAAAGCGGCGTGCCGGAAGACGTGCTTCGGGAACTGGAATCGCGAGGCCACGATGTCCGCCGGGCAGGCGGCTATGAGGGTTTTGGCGGCGGGCAGGGAATCGTCCGGCTCGATGACGGCGTATTCATGGGTGGTTCCGATCATCGAAGAGATGGCTGCGCGGCTGGTTTCTAGTCGTTCTGGACGTTCGTTTCGATGCGGGGTTGACGGCGTCGAGAGGCTTATTGCCATGAAGCGTTTGCTAGTGCTGATGTTGATTGCGGCCACTTTCCTGGCTATTCAACCTGCGTTCCCTGCGTCCGATTGTCCCCTCAAGGGCCATCCCGTGGGTGGTGGCCATTGGGCGCGAAAGAAATCTCTGCCACTCGAGACGCGCGACGTTCGTATTCGGTTCGAAAACGGCACGACCGCGCGTATGAAGGCGGTTCGACTGCGGCATCAAGATTTTGAAATCCGCCTTCACTGGCGCGATAAACCAGAGTGGTTCTTGCCCGTCGACTTTGGTGCTCTCGGCGAAAAGCTGGGCGCCGCCGTCATTCTCAACGCAAGCTATTATGATGAAAAAGGCCGCCCCATGGGATACTTCCGCTCGGGCGGAAAGGTGTTCAACAGCGTCATCCTGCACCGGGGACGCAAGACCTTCCTGCACTACGGAGCGCTCTTCGCGGTGGGGGGCAAAGACGGGCGGCCGAGAATCGTTTCCCGCGAGAAATTCAACGATGCAGGCGTTGGGGAAGCGTTTCAGGCGGGGCCTCTTCTCGTGGCGGATGGGGAGCCCGTTCAGGGGTTGTCCCGGTACCGGGAATATCTGCGCGCTTCGAGGAGGACGGTCGTCGGCCTCGACGCCGAGGAGAGGCTCGTCGTTCTGGTGAGCGAGACCGAGACGCGCGGCATCTCCTGGTGCGAGCTTCAGGAGTTTCTCGTTCTGCCCGAATCGAAGGGCGGACTCGGCGTCCGCGACGCCATGAACCTGGATGGCGGCTCGAGTTCGCAGTTGTGGGTGCGGGGCGGGATTGAGATTCCGGGCCGTCCCGCGCCGACGTACCTGCTCGCCGCGCCGAAGTCCTCGTCTCCTGTGCGGTGAGCCGGCGCGAATGCGGGCAGTTGCGGGGAAATGCGGGGGAGCCGAAAACTTTTTTTGCCGCTGAATTTGAGTGCGATACACTGAGATTTGCAAATAACTCTTTGAATTACAGTTAGTTGCAGTTGAATCATTTTCAGGAATTTATCGAAAAACCCCGTGAATTTATCGATATTTATCGAATTTTTCAGAAATTCGAAGCGGGGTGTTTTCGTTCCGTAGTCGGGATGATCCATTGTTTCGACATCCCCGGAGCCGTTGCGTTTTTCCGCACAGCCTGAGCGCATGGTAATGTTCTCCTCGCGGCGGATTGTGCCGCATTCCGGGAAAAACGCGGTGACGGCAAATGCGGGCAATTGCGGATTCCTCGCGGCGTCGGGAGGTCTTCTGCAGGAGGTCCCGCGCCGCCGTCCGCGCCATCCATCGCGGAGGAGAGCACGCAGGTTCCCCCCTGCGGCTCGTTCCCGCCCCGGATTGTCCCGGCCGGGGGTGTTCGATACTCTCCGGTGGCGGGATGCTCGTTTTCCGTCCGCCATGACGGCGGGCGCGACGGAGGAGACACCACATGCGTGACATGGAAGGAAAAATCGCCCTGGTGGCGGCGGGCAGCAAGGGCCTGGGCCACGCCTCGGCCTTGAAGATGGCGATGCGGGGCGCTGCCGTCGCCATCTGCGCGCGCGACGAGGACGCCTGCGCCGCATCCGCTTCTGACATCGCCAAGCGAGCGGGCGTGGAAACCTGGCACTGCGCGGCGGACGTGAGCACGGCCGAGGGC
>WTGD01000022.1 GCA_011523725.1 Nitrospinota bacterium | reverse complement strand
CGTGGCGGGCCGCCACGTGCCCTTCATCGACGAAGCGTCGGGAGAGGTCTACTACGAGGATTTGCCCTGGGAGGGGATTACGATTGCGAACGCGGGCCTCGAGGCGGACAGCTCTTATGCGGTCTTCGTCTACGATGACGGGGGGAAACTCAAGCTCGAATTCGACGACTCGGGAAGCTGGGCGTTCGACGCCGCCACGGGGCTGGCGCACAAAACGGGCGATGTGAGCCGCACCCTCGCCGGGGTCGCGAGAACGGACCCCTCATCGCAATTCGTCCTCGCGAACGACGTGTATGTCCGGAGTTTCTGGAACAAGGCGGAATACGCCGCGCAGTCCAGGGGAACGCACGCCACCACCCTGTCCACCGACTGGACCTCCGTCGCCACGCACGAAATCCTGATGTGGCCGGGATATGACGTCATCCGCCAGGTGGCCGGCGGACAGGGCTGGGTGAATTCGACGAGCATCGCGGGCCTGGCGGGTCTGGACATGAATCTCGAACTGTACAATGGAACGGGACAGGCCTACCCGGAAGTCGAAATCATCCGCCTGTCGAACAATGAAAAAGACAACTTCGCGATGGCAAGCACGCGAATATACACGGGCGCGCTCGCCGAGGTTCACTCCACGTTCGTCTTTCGCGTGGCGGGCTCGACCATCCTGAACATCGGCGACTATCTCTTCCAAAGCGTCGTCTTGATCTAGGAGACCAGCATGGAAATCGAAGTGACCAAGGCCGTCGGCCCGCATTTCCGCGACGAACTCGAAGGGGCCGGCCTCGCGCATCTCTACCTGGGCGGCGCGCACCGGCTGAAGAAGAACATGATTCCCGACACAGACTGGCGGCCCGGGCCCGGCGAGACGGAATCCGCCCGCCCTGAAATCCCCGGTCCGGGTCTCGACACGTGGGTCATCAACGTGGCCGATTCGAGCACCAAGGCGCAGCGCGACGCCATCCTCGCCGCTCATGCCGCCCACGCGCCAGGCGGCGTCGCGCAAATCCACCGCGACGAGGCGAAGGAAAAACTCAACCTGCTGCTGAACGCCGCCAAGGCGCGAATCGTGGGCGTGCCGGTGAGCGCGCTGGGCGGCAAGCTGGCCGAATACGAGGAAAAAGCCAGGCTCATCGACGCCTGGGCGCAGGATTCGGACGAGAAGAAACTCACCAAGCCTGCGTTCGCGATCGTCAAAAACAGAAAAGACGCCTATCCGGCGCGCTACGCGACGGGTCAAAGCGTGGTGGACGAGTGGGCGGGCCGGAGGGCGGCGCTGCTCGGCAAGCTCGCCTCTCTCCTGAAAATCTACGACGAATGCGTGCGCGACACCCGGGATGCCGGCGTCACCGCGAGCGCCGCCGCCCTGGAGGCGAAACTCGCGGAAGCCGCCTCCTCGTTCGATGCGGTGCGCTGATGGCCTCTGAAGGAAACGGCAAGGGGCTCCAGATTTTCCTGTCCATCCTGAGCATCGCCGGTCTCGGGGTGGCCGCCTACACGCCGCTCTACAACCAGATCGTGAACGTGGAAAGGCGCCTGGCGGCCCACGTGGCCGAGCGGGGCCACCCCTGGCTTCTGGAGAAAAACGCGGGCGCGCGCGTCCGCTTCCAGGAAGTGGAAACCCGGCTGCGGGAGGCGAAGACGATCGCCGATCTCAAATTCCGTGAACTGAAGGCGATTTCCGCGAAAAAAACGCGCGGGGACGCGCAGGCCTTCGCGCAGATACTCCGCCGCCTGCGTGAGGTCGAAACCGCGCTCGCCAGACTCGACGAGCGCCTGAACAAGGAGCGTCAACCATGATTCCCCATCTTCTCGCGGCGCTTTTCTCGGCCGCCGCCGTCTTTTGCGCCATCGCGGCGGTCGAGCCGCGCCTCATCACGAACCACCTGTGGCATTTCATCAACCCCTGGGCGGATTAGCGCGCCCCTTGCGCATCTCGTCCAGCATCCCGTTCATGAATGGGGGATTCCATGCCGGAGCAAGTCCATCAAATCTCGATAACGAAGAAAATCGACCTGAACTCCGGGAACAGCCTGAAAGCCCTCGATCGCTTCACCAAAGCGGCGGGCCGGGCGAGAATCGCGGCGGAAAAACTCGGGGCCGAAACGCGCGGGTCCCGCAGCGCGCTCGAAAAATCGAGCCGCGCCTTCGCCCGGTCCGCAGAACGCCTCCGGGGCGTCGGCGCCTCCTCCACCGAAGCCGCCGAGGGGATGAACTCTCTCTGGAGAAATGCGGAGCGCGCCGGCGCCCGGCTCGCCTCCGGCCCGCTCGCGAGGGGCCTCGACGAGGTCAAGGCGAAAGCCGCCGCCCTGCCCGCCTCTTTCCAGATCGCCGGAAGGGCGGTGAACGACTTCGCCTCAGCGAGCGAGCAGACGCTCACCCGGTTCTTCTCAGGAGTGCTCACCGGCAAAATCGACAGCGCCAAGGATCTGTTCAGCGACCTCAAGAACCACGCCATCAACACGGTGCGGAACGCCGCCGCCGAGATGGCGAGCACGCACTTCATCAAGCCCGCGGTGGGCGCGCTCCAGGATTTGGGGCTGAACCTGCTGGGCGATCTGGGCAAGGGCCTGCTCAAGGTGTTCGGGTTCGCCAAGGGCGGCCTGGTGAAAAAACCCACCCTGGGCGTGATCGCCGAGGCGGGGCCGGAACTCGTGGTGCCGCTGGCGAAAATCGGCGGCGAGGCGGGGCTCATGCGCTTGTTCCAGTCCGTCTCCGAACTCGAGGCGGCGAACCGCCTCGGCGGCACGGCGGTCGCCACCGCCGCGGGCGAAAAGGCGAGCAGCGCGCTGGCCGCGCGGATTGCGGCGACGAAAGCGGCGGCGGCCCTGCGGGTCGCTTTTTCCGCGCTGGACTTCCTTCAAGGCCCCAAAACCCTGAAAACAGGGGCGAACCTGGCCATCAACGTCGCGGGCGCCGTTCCCGCGCTCGCGGGCGCCACGGGGCTCGCCGCCTTCGTCCCGGCGGCGGGCGCTTTTCTGCTCACCGACGTCCTGTTCAACAAGGGAGGCGCCATCAAGCAGGTGCTCTCCTTCCTGGGCTTCAAGGCCTTTAGAAAGAAGAAGTCCAACCCCTTCACGCGGGGAATCGCGAACCTCGCGCAGGCGGCCGGACTGTACATCGCGCTGGAGAAGTTCCGTAAGACCGGCGTGGCGGACGAGGCGCGGCTCCTCCAACTTCCCAGGGCGGTCTACGAAGGCCGGATGAGCGTGGACCCTCCTTTGCTGGAAAAAGCGGGCCTCACGTTCCAGCTCATTCAAAGAGCGGCCGGGAAGGCGGGCATCTCGCCCCAGGAGGGCGTGAAGCGGTATTTCGGCCAGGGCCTCTATTCTTCCTACCTGGGGGCGCTGCCCATCGTCATCGACGAGGGCGACGCGGCGGGGCGCTTCGTCAAGCGCTCCGCGCTCCGGCTCGTGGGCGAGGCCGGGCCCGAGCACATCATGAACGTGAACCACCCCCAATCCATCGACTTCTTCCAGCGCGGCGTGCGGCCCATCATCCGCGACGCGATACGGGAGGAAACCGGCGGGGGTGAGAGCCACGTCTACCACATCCACATCGAAGGGAACCTGAGCGACGACCGCACGCTCGAGAAGCTCTCGCGCAAACTCGAGGACATCAACAGGCGCCGCCGCCGCTACGGGCGGGGGTAGGCGAGACGTGGCCCGCCCACCTCGGGCGTTCTGTCCTCGCGCACGCAGTCGATTGTGCGCGTCACACGTGCAGGACGACGAGGTCATCCTCCACCGTTACGCGAAAGGTTTCCACGGAAGGGTCTTCTTCCACGCTCTCCGGACGCTCGACCGTCACCTTGTACGCCCTGACGCGGGTGCGGTGCGGGTTGAAGACGGAGCGGCCCGTGAGGATGTCGAACTCCCAGCAATGCCAGGGACAGACGATAATCTCGCCGTCTTTCACGTATTGAATCCGGTGGGGCGTTTCCGCGTCCATGGTCCCGCGCACGGGCCCGATGCAGAGCGGCGCCCCCTGGTGGGGGCACACGTTTCTCAAGGCGAAATACTCGCCCCTGACGTTGAATACCCCGATGGAGCGGTTTTCGAATTCGACGATTTTTCTTTCGCCGGGAGGGAAGTCCGACACCTTCGATACGATATGCTTTCCCATCAGATCTCCCCGTTTTCCCCCGCCACGAGTTTCTCGATCTTCGGATAGGTACCGAGCGCATTTTCATAAAAGATGCTCTTGCGCAGTTGCGGGTCGATGTTGGGGAAAACATACCTCGGATCGTCGAAATCCCAATGCGGGTAATCGGAGGAGAACTGAAGCGTATCTTCGGCATAAATCATTCTCAGCATCTGCTCGTTGAACTCGGGCCTGGGCGGCTCCTCGACGGGCTGGCTGGTAAACCGCACGTGCTTGCGAATGACTTCGCTGGGCGGCTCCTTGACCCAGGGAACCTCCAGCCGCAGGGACCTCCACTCCTTGTCCAGGCGCCACATGAGGCCCGCGACCCAGGCGTAACCCATCTCCTGGACGATGAATTTCAGGTTCGGGAAGCGTTCGAACACCCCCTCGCACACCATGCTCGTCACGTGCATCCACCCCACCTGGGGCAGGCCGCTGTGCAGCTCGATGAAATAAGAGGGCATCCCCACGGCCAGCATCGGTGGATTGACGCCGGCGGTTTCGGAGCCGCCGTGGATGGCGACGGGCAGGTTGTGGCGCGACGCCGCCTCGTATATCGGCCACATGTACCGCTGGCCCAGGGGGATATCCATCGGGCAAACCTGGACCGAGACGATATCGGGATGACCGGCCAGCCGATCGATTTCCTCCGCCGCCAGATTCGGGTCCCGCGGACTCACCCAGATGCACGCCTTGAAGCGGTGATCGGTGGAAGCCCATTCGGTGAGCACGAAATCGTTGTAGGCGGAGGCGTAGGCGGCGCTCAGGTCGGCATCCGGTATGCCCGAGACCCCCGTGGCGTCCTGCCCGACGATGATGGCGTAGTTGATGTCGTGCTCGTCGAGAAGCTGTTTTGCCAGAAAATCGATGTCTGATCCAATGGGTCCGCCATCGGGTGGTCTGGCGTCCACACGCCCGGACCCCCCCGGATGAGGATGGAAGAAGGCGCGGCGGGGCACAGCGAACGTGTTGCGGGGATTTGCTTCGTCTTTCACCAGGGCGCCCTTCATCCCGAGCCGCGCCTGCCATTTTTCGGGGAGATAAGGCATGAGAGAGTAAACCCCCTTCGACATCCGGGGATGTATGTCGCAATCGATAATGTTCAACTTTTTTCCGGTTGAAGCGTCGATGACGTCTGTCGTGGTTTCCGCTTGGTCGACTGGATTCACGGGTAGGCCTCCCACTCATATGTGAGATTCTTGATTTACGAAGTGCTCATAATATGGTGTCTGATGCGAAGTGAAGTCAAACAAGATGTTCCGAAGACACTCATGACAAGATGCCCGGAATCGTTTCATGCGGGTCACGGGCAGGTTTGCGCGTAGTTGACACAGCCCTCTCGGGAGAGGGATAGTTGATACATCATCTGAAATTATTTTGAAACGAAAGACGTAATTCCCCAGGACGAATCGGATGGGGAGGTGCGGCTGCAGCTTTAGTTGCGCCCACTCGGGATGCCCACCGAATGGCGGAGGAGATGAAAAATGGAACCACGTGACCACGTTGCAAAGGCGCAAAGAATCGAGGCCTCCCTCCGAAAACTGGACCCCGCCGACGACCCCGAGATGATCATCGAGACGTGCATGCTCGCCGCCACGCACTATTTCAACGCGGCGCTCCACGCAGAGGGGATCACGCATCCGTTGATAGATCACGCCCATACCTTCCGGCCCCCTCTGGACGGATACATCCAGAACCCCAGTGCGGAGCTTCAGACCGCGATGGAGGCTCTGAAATTCATCTAGCAGCTCCGCCCCGGGCATTGCCG
>WTGD01000061.1 GCA_011523725.1 Nitrospinota bacterium | reverse complement strand
AAGCTCCCCCCACCGAATCGGCCTTCGCACAAACCGCTCGGCCTCTTCGTCGGGCATTCCCCTCGGGAAGCCCGACCCTCAAGGGGGGAGTGAATTTCGATGCACTCTCTCTGTGGGACTTTTTCAACAGTCCTGTATGGGGTGCCTGCAAGTAAATGATTCGTAGGGACAGGCCCCCGTGCCTGTCCGAGCAGGGACAACCACAGGGGGTTGTCCCTACATTTCCAAGGGTCGTCTCTCAGGTCGAGGCCTATCCTCAAGAGGAAGTGTGGTTTTGTTCGTCATTCCGACCGGAGGCGGGGTTTTTCAACAATCCCTTGAGGGCCGGCCTTTCCTCCCCGGGAAGACCGGCCCTCTCGGGAATGAGCGTTTCTGTCTCTTTTCCCGACTTCCCTGCCCTACGAAGCGGATGCGGCGCGCGCCAGGTCGAAGCGGTCCAGGTTCATCACCTTGCCCCACGCGGCGGCGAAATCGCGCGCGAACGCATCCTGGGAGTCGTCGCACGCGTAGACTTCCGCGAGGGCCCGGAGCCGGGAGTCGGAACCGAAGACGAGGTCGACGGCGGTGGCGGACCACTGAGCTGCGCCCGTCGCGCGGTCGCGCCCCTCATACGCTCCTTCCGCATCGTCCGACGCCACCCATTCGGTGTTCATATCGAGCAGGTTTGTGAAGAAATCGTTGCTCAGCGCGCCGGGCCGGTCCGTGAAGACGCCCGCTTGCGAGGCGCCTGCGTTCGCGCCCAGGACGCGCATGCCGCCGATGAGCGCCGTCATCTCGGGCGCCGTGAGCGTCAGCATGAACGCCCGCTCCACCAGCCACTCCTCCGCCGTGCCGCCCAAGTCACCTGCCATGTAGTTGCGGAACCCGTCCGCCCTGGGCTCCAGCACGGCGAACGATTCCGCGTCGGTCTGCGCATCCGACGCATCCGTGCGCCCCGGTGAGAAGGGAACCTGAACGGCGCAACCGGCCTTCGCGGCGGCTTCCTCCACGGCCGCGCACCCTCCCAGGACGATCAGGTCTGCGAGCGAGACCCGCTTCGCGCCGGATTGCGCGGCGTTGAATTCTTTTTGGATCTCCTCCAGCTTGCCCAGCGCTTCGGCCAGCTCGGCCGGGTCGTTCACCGCCCAGTCCTTCTGCGGCGCGAGGCGGACCCGCGCCCCGTTCGCCCCGCCGCGCCTGTCGGTGCCCCGGAACGAGGCCGCCGACGCCCAGGCGGTCGAGACCAGGCGGGAGACGGAGAGACCCGAAGCCAGGATAGAGCGCTTGAGGACCGCCGCGTCCTCCTCATTGATGAGTTCATGGTCCACGTCGGGGACCGGGTCCTGCCACAACTGCGGCTCTGCAGGAACCAGCGAGCCGACGCAACGCGAGCGCGGACCCATGTCGCGGTGGGTGAGCTTGTACCACGCCCTGGCGAAGGCGTCCGCGAAATCTGCGGGGTTCTCGCGGAAGCGCCTCGCGATCGCCTCGTAAGCCGGGTCCACCTTCAGCGAAAGGTCCGTCGTGAGCATCATGGGGGCGTGGCGCTTCTCCGGGTCGTGGGCGTCGGGGACGGCGACCGCGGCAGGCGCGTCCACGGGCGTCCACTGCCACGCGCCGCCGGGACTCTTCGTCTTCTCCCACTCGTATCCGAACAGGTTGTCGAGGTAGTTGTTGTCCCACCCGACCGGATCGGTCGTCCATGCGCCCTCCGGCCCGCCGGTGATTGTGTCGCCGCCCTTGCCGCTGCCGAAGGCGTTCCGCCAGCCGAGGCCCTGTTCTTCGAGCGATGCGCCCTCGGGTTCGGGTCCAAGATGTTCGTCGCCGCTGGCCGCGCCGTGGCACTTGCCGAAGGTGTGTCCGCCGGCGATGAGCGCGACCGTCTCCTCGTCGTTCATCGCCATGCGGGCGAACGTCTCGCGGATGTCCACGGCCGCGGCGAGGGGGTCCGGATTCCCGTTCGGCCCCTCGGGGTTCACGTAGATGAGGCCCATCTGGACGGCGCCGAGCGGCTTTTCGAGATCCCGCTCGCCGGTGTAGCGCTCATCCCCGAGCCAGGTGTTCTCCGGCCCCCAGTAGACGTCCTCGGGGTCCCAGACGTCCTCGCGCCCGCCCGCGAAGCCGAGCGTCCTGAACCCCATCGACTCCAGCGCGCAGTTGCCCGCGAAGACCATGAGGTCGGCCCAGGAGAGCCTGCGTCCGTACTTCTGCTTGACCGGCCAGAGCAGACGGCGCGCCTTGTCGAGGTTCGCGTTGTCCGGCCAGCTGTTCAGGGGCGCGAAGCGCAGCTCGCCCGAGGCCGCGCCGCCGCGGCCGTCGTGGATGCGGTAGGTGCCCGCGCTGTGCCAGGCCATCCGGATGAAGAGCGGCCCGTAGTGGCCGTAGTCGGCCGGCCACCAGTCCTGCGAAGTCGTCATCACCTCCTCGACCTCGCGCTTGAGCTCGCCCAGGTCAATCGTCTCGAACGCCGCGGCGTAGTCGAAATCCTCCCCCATCGGACTCCCGGTGCGAGAGTCGCGGCCGAGAACCTCCAGGTTGAGCTGCTCCGGCCACCAGTCCCTGATCTTTGCGCCGTTCGCCTGACGCCCGTTTTCGCTCTTCATTTTCCCTCCGGTCGTATTATTAGGTATTCACTGACGGATAACTCCGTTCCGGGACGATTCTCGCTCGCGCTTCGCCCGGCGCCTCCCGGAGAACGGCGGGCGGTTCTGAGTAGCAAAGGAAAGTGGCGGCGTCAATCCGCGGGCGGGCGAACTGCGGCCTCGGACAGGCGCAGGGGCCTGTCCGCTGCAAAACCAACCCCCCTACCCCCCCCCCTTGACAGGGGTCAAACGCGAGTGATGAACGAGCGTTTGCATAAGCCATCGACGAGAAACACATCGGCTCGCAAAACCTCCCTCTTCGGTCGGTTTTGACCCTGACAAGGGGGGTTGGGGGGTTGAACGCGCTTGATGAATGAGCGTTTGACGCGACCGGGGAAAGTGTAAGAACCACTCCCCCTCGAGGGGTCTGTTGAAAAACCCCCGTTTCTGGAGCGTGGGGGATGGTGGCTCACACGACGGCGGAGGACAGGCCCAATCGGCGCGCGAGGGCGCGATGCGCGCGCAGACGGCGTCTCCAGGCGGCGCAGGCCCTCCACGGGGGCGAACAAACGCGCCGCAAGGGCGGCGGCGAGCCGCTTGAGGTTCGCCGCAATCGCCGTCAGGCAGGACTGGATCCTCACGTTCGCAAGGCCCCGGCGCACCGCCCGCGCCGGGCATCACGGCGGGGTTGAATCGCCAGGCGTTGCGACGACGCGGCGCGCGGGGTAGCGGACATATTCGGAGCCGGATGCGTCCTGCATGGCCCGAATGTCCCGGAAAATCTCCGCCACGTCGTAACCGAAGCGCGCCGCATGTTCATCTCGCACCGCCCAAACTTCCGCAATTATCGTATCAGTCTGCGTTGTCTGCACGGTCGGCCTCCATGAGTTCGTTGGGTGTGCATATAACCGGCGGCTCATAGCCCGACTGCCTGCAAACGCGCTCGATCCGGGCTCGCATTGCGGCATTCGCAATGTGCCTGAAGTTCCATGTTACCAGATAATCGACGCCGTTCGTAACGGCAATGGCGATATGCGCGGCATCATCGGCGGCTTGACGCGGAAGCGCGCCGAGAACCAGCAGTTCCCGGGCGAGTTCCTCGGCATCCGGGGTCGCATCGACAAGAGAAACGCCTTCGAGCGCCATGATGCGAGAGCGGGCCGTATCCTTGTCGCCCGCTCCGGCCTCCGCGGCGCATCACGCCACCACTCGCGCGTTATCTCCTGATAAGCTGCGGCCACGACATCGCGGGATGGCCGCGCAGTGAGATAGCTGACAACCGATGTCTCGATGTATGCGGTAGGCTTCATCGTGCGAGCCTCACGACGCTTTGCATCGTCCATTTTCCTTGTGGGGTCTGGAGTGGAGCCTCGCGGAGCATCCCATCCTATCATTTTCCCGGCGCGGCTCCAATCTTTCGCGTCGTAAGAATCGAACGCGCAGCGTCGTCATTCCGGCATCGGACCCGGCCAAGGCGGGGTTGTTGAAAAAGCTCCGTCAAGGGCAGCGAGCAACCCCTCCCCCTCGAGGGTCGGACGCCCCGAGGGAAATGCCTGACGGTGAAGCCGTGCGAATCGTGCGAAAGCCGAGCCGGTGGTCTACCGCGTTCCGCCGAAGCCGGCGGACATATCGCTTCTCTCGACGACGCCGCCCATTCCTTCGTGTAGCGCTCCAAAGAACGCGCCCGTAACCTCGCCCGCATCGCCACCCGTTTGGATGAACGTATTCTTTCTGACGATGACGCTGTAGCGCAGGTCGCCGTCATTCCAGGTCCGGCCCGAGCCGACAGGACCGGGAGCGGCGTTCACACCCCAATGCTCGAGGCCGGTGAAGTCGATTTGGCCGCTGAGCGTTGCGAGGTTGATGGTGAGGTCCGCGGCGCCTGCAAGCGATTCAGAGCTGGAGGTGAACCCCAGGAGGCGGCCTGTCCAGCTTGCGCTTCCCGATAGAGCCTGATTATCCGCCAGATTCGTTGCCGGTCTCGGACCGGATGCCCACGGCTGCAACAAGCCGTTAAAAGATGCAACACCGAATGATACGTCATCCATATCACCGCGCAGGTGAAACGATGTGGAACTCCACGGTCCTAGCTCGTTTGCTGACGTAGCCCCCGGGGGATACGCGAAAGCCGCGGCAATTACATCACGGTCTATCGGCCCCAGGATTCGTCTCGAAAAACCACGTGGAGATCTAGAGCGGAGGAGTGCTTCAGGATATCTGGCAGAGTCTGCGTGTCCACTAAATGCGAGAGAGTGCATAAGTTCATGGGCCATAGACGTAATATTAGCCTCATCGGTAAATTGGTGCAGTCTGTTCGTATTTATCCATATGCGGGATGCTATTGCAGAAGTTATCTCTACTCCACCAACATCAAGGTATCCCCTAACATCGGTAGATGATACTCCTCGATGTGTCCTGAAATTTTCTGGAATCTGTTCTCCAAATGGGCCGAAGTTGATATGAATTTCTCCTGCGGGAACATCAGCAAGGTCGGCTCCGTATGGCGACGGAATTTCGCTGAATATCATCCGATTCTCACGGGGAAGATAGGCATTGAGTATCTGGACAGCGCGGACTGCCAAATCCGTATGCGCGGCAGATGTTCCCCGGGCGACCCGAACAACAACGGGTTGACGCCAAAATGTCCTGAGCCTCTTACGGTCCGTAAAGAACTGGCTGAAAAAAGCAACAACGGCGTCACGCCCCGCCCCATCGCGCACATGACCTGATGAAATAACCGCATCGCCATGTTCGCTTGTCGTCCCGAGTTGATTCCTGTCCGGCTCAACGCCGGCTCCGATATGAAGCGTTCCGTCAAAATCTATCGCCGGCGCTTGCCTGGCGTCTTCGACCGTCTGGTTTGGTCCCGCTACTACATGCGCTTTATTGTGGAATACGTCTGGAGCTCGCCCACTGCCGCCACCGCCGCCGCCTCCACCGCAGCCGGGCAATATCAACGCGAGCGAGAGGAGAACGCTGAAAGCCTTTTGCGCGAAACGATTCCTGTTTCTCATTGGTTTGTTCTTTCGTATGGAAGCATGAGACGTGGGGAGGGGAAAACCTCTGGAACGCAGTTCACGCGCGCGGGTTTGGTATCGAGTCGCAGATCCACTCGGCATGTCGCATCTCCCTCGTCGGGATACAAGCCTCGCGGACCCACCTCGTTCCGGGTCGGTGTTTCGTTGTCGCAATGTCTCGATACTGCTTTCTATGGTTACAAACTGTCAAACGCCGGGCGGGGCCGCGTGCGGGAACAGGTTACCGGCGCTGGAGTCTTCGCCTCCCGCGAATGTACCCGGCTCGATGTGATCGTCCTTTCTCAGGACAGGCGCGGGGGTTTTGTAGGGACAGGCCTCCGTGCCTGTCCGCACGAAGGACGACCACGGAGGGCGGGACGACCCCCAAGAGAGGTCGTCCCGCTACAAAGGCAACCCCCCCTAC
>WTGD01000026.1 GCA_011523725.1 Nitrospinota bacterium | reverse complement strand
TTTTCTCTTCGCTCAGTTCCACCGGCAGCGGCCCGCCGCGCTTCAGGTAATCGCCGCAATGATTGACTGCGACGCGGTAGACCCAGGCGGAGAACCTAGCGTCACCCGGGAACACGGGCAGCGCGCGGTAACCCTTGACGAGTATCTCCTGAACGACGTCGTCGGTGTCTTCCCGGCGTTCGCCGAGCATCCCCCAGACGAGGCGCTGGATTTTCCCGGCGTTTTGCCGGACCAGCGGCTCGAAAGCGTCCTTGTCGCCGTTCTGGCAGCGTTTGATCCAGGCGGATTCCTGGTGTTCTTCGTGCGGGGCTTCCAAAAGTCCCAATCCCCAAGCCGGTATCGCCAGAGTGAACATCGTTTCCGCCTTATGGTATCAAATATCTCGTCCGAATGCGGGCGTTTTCGCGTTTCCTCCTCCTACACCCCTTATGACGCGCGCAGGTTCCCACTTATCCGCGATGCGCGTATAATACGCTTTACAATCAATGACTTGTTGATATTTCCTGAAGCTTGGAAGGAGGATCCCGTGTCGATACGAATCGTCGTGGCCGGAGCCGGCGGCAGGATGGGGGGCCGCATCATCCACCAGATCGCCGCATCGGACGATCTCGCCCTCTCGGGCGCGCTGGAGCGCGAGGGGTTCGAGGAATTGGGCAAGGATGCGGGCAGCCACGCCGGCTGCGGGGAGATGGGCGTCGCCCTCACCAGCGATTCATCCGCTTTGAGCGGCGACGTGCTGGTCTCCTTCGCGATCCCCGAAGCGAGCGTCGCCCACGCGCGCCTGGCGGCCGGGAAGGGGATGGCCGCCGTCGTCGGCACCACGGGTTTCAGCGACGCGCAGCGCGAGGAGATATCAGGTCTGGGCGACAGCATCGCCTGCGTTCTCGCGCCGAACATGAGCGTGGGGGTGAACGTCTCCTTTCGCCTGATAGAAGAGGCCGCCCGGCTCCTGGGCGAGGCTTACGACATCGAAGTCATCGAAACGCACCACAACCAGAAAATAGACGCCCCCTCGGGAACGGCGGTGCGCATGGGCGAGATTCTTTGCAATGTGACGGGCAAGCAATACCCCGAAGACGCGGTGTTCCACCGCGAGGGCCATACCGGCGTGCGCCCCGAGGGCGTCATCGGCATGCAGACCCTGCGCGGCGGCGACGTGCCCGGCGAGCACACCGTCTATTTCTTCGGCATGGGCGAGCGGGTGGAGATTACGCACCGCGCGGGCAGCCGGGATAATTTCGCCGCCGGCGCCGTCCGCGCCATCCGCTGGGTGGCCGACAAGTCCCCCGGCATCTACGGCATGGATGATGTGCTGGGGCTTTAATGCGGATTCATGATTTGCAATCCATATATCCCTGACTGCTTGAGGAGATGCGTTGATGGCTGGAGAAATCGAAGCGGCGGGCGTCGAATATGTGAAGGCGGCCGATGGGAGGACGCTGGCGCTCATCATCCGGAACGATTTTAATGATTACGCGGCGTTTCCGCCTTATCTCGATTCGGAAGAAGAGCGCGCCCATCTGGCCGAAGCCTACTCCGGCGCCGACCCCGAAACCGAGCGGAGAACGAAGGCCCACATGACGCCGGACGAGAACCCGCTCCAGATCGTCATGCTGAACCGAAACCCCGGCGCCGTGGTGAACCCCCACTACCATGAAGTCACGGAGCGTCCCGTGAACACGACGCGCCACCAGATCATGATCTGCCGCTCGGGCCGGATGCGGGTCGGCGTCTACGCCAAAGAGGGCGACCATGCCGCCGACGTGGACCTCGCGCCCGGCGACATGATTCTCATGTACGAGGGCCACCGCATCGAGTTTTTAGAGGCGGGCACGAAGGCCATCGAGATCAAGGAGGGGCCCTTCCCGGAGACCGACGAGGCCGACAAGGTGGATTTTTGATTTCCTGAAGCGGCAATGCCCGGCCCCCGGGCGTGGGGAGCTTTGGAAATTCCTTGTTTCGTGATTCGGCGTATGGAAATGACCGGGGAGGGGTGTAGGGACAGGCCTCCGTGCCTGTCCGAGGTCGCGACCTGTCCCTACGAGACGGTTCTGCTTTGTTCGTCATTCCGGCATGCGCCCTTGAACTGCATCACCAATCAATGAGAGAGAAGAATTCACTCCCCCCTTGAGGGGGAGTCGAAGAGGCCGAGCGGTTTGTGCGAAGGCCGATTCGGTGGGGGGAGCTTTTTCTGTGGCATGTCCCCCCACCAACTCGCCTGCGGGCTTCGCCCTTGCCTCGTTGACTCCCCCTCAAGGGGGGAGTGAATTCTTTCTGATTCATCATTTGCCAATGATACTCAAGAGGGGCACTTCATAAGCGTGTGACGTTTGGGAAGTCTATATTTCAGGGGACTTTTCTACCCCCGCCCTAGGCGCCCGTTTTGGCGACCCCGATTTGTTTGGCGAGGGTTTTCGCCGCCTCCTGGTAGGATTTCTGCAGTTCTTCGTTGGGCGTAATCGGGTTCTGGTACCGGCCCAGGAAGCGGTTCTCCTTGCTCCAGAGTTCCCGGACCTGGAGGATGGAATCGACGACGCCGTCGCTCTTGTCGTCCACGAACATGTAGTAGTAGCGGCTGTACTGGTTCGCGACGTTTGAGAAGAATTTCTCGTCCTTGTGGTATATCTTCTGAATCGGGCCGGTCGGCGCCTGGAGCCTCAAGGTCCGCCCGCCGAATATCGAGTCGGACACCTCGAGCGTGTATTTCTTGCCGCCGATCGTCTGCCTGACCGTGTAGACGCTGCCCGAAAGCGTGGGTTTCCTGTCGCCCAGCGCGAATGCGCTCAGCTTGCCGTAGAGGCTCGTGTTCACGGACTTCGAAAAATTGTTCGAGATGCCGTAGACCATGAGCAGTATGACCGCCGCGGCCAGGAAGATGAGGGTGGGGGAGCGCTTCGTCGTCTTTCCTTCCTCTTCCCTGCCGCGGTTGGTGGCCACGTCCTCCCTCATCTCGGAGAGGTCCTTGTACATCTCCTCGAGCGTGAGCTCCAGGGGCTCGGGCAAGGGTTCCGGTTCGGGCTCCGCCTTCTTTGCCGGTGCGGCCGCCGCCGCTCCGCCGCCGGCCGCCGCTGCCGCCGGGGCCGCCGCGCCGCCGCCCGCGAAGAAATCCGCGTTTATCTGGGTGTATTTGCTCCATTGGGAGGGCAGGTCGCTTTCCTCGAAAATGGCGTCCACCGGACACGCCGGCACGCAGGCCGCGCAGTCGATGCACTCGACGGGGTCGATGTAGAGCATCGGGCTGCTGCCGTCCGCCGCCTCGTGGATGCAGTCGACCGGGCATACGTCGACGCACGCGGTGTCCTTGGTGTCGATGCATGGTTCCGCGATGACGTGGGTCATCGGAATGCGCTCCTTAAACGATATTCAGGGCGAATGGATCGCGTGCCTCTCGGGCGCGTTCTTAAACACGGGGATGTTAGCATTTTTTTTCGGGAAAACACAATCCGTAAGGGGGATGAAGGGTGAGGTTTTGGGGTGAACAAGGGCGGGGATGAAGGAATTTCTGTGTCAATCCCGCTCATGTGGCATGAACCACCGTCATTCCGGCTTTCGCCGGAATGACGGCCACAGACCTCACCGGGATATAGAAAACCCATTTCGGCAGGAATGCGGTAGCTTCTGCATTTCAGTCTGTGCGCTATCTCTAATATTAATTCATACCAGATAAATAACTTGGTTGAAATTTATTCCTCAAACTGCTCGGGCTTGGCCGGAGGCAACATTCTACTTGCAGATATACCTGTCATACTGTCTAGTATTGTCTCAAGTTCATCTATTTTTCTGTCTTCTGGCAGTGTCCTGATGAGTGAGCTTACTATTGCCCGAATTTGAACGAATCTTTGTTGTTTCTCTTCTAAGAAGGCGCTCGACGTATAACCCAGTCTGTCGATTTCAAGGGCCATTTTTTGGATACGACTTTGAACGGCATTTAGTTGTGCATTCAGTAGGTACTTAGTAGCATGGAGAAATTCTTCACTTGGGTCTTTATATAAATTTAGTGAATTTATAATTTGTTGCCAATTGTCGGATATCCATTGGATTTCTTCCTCGATTTGATCATCTATTCGAATTGCGTCGACGCGTTTGACGTCTCCCCTTTGCCATTGAGTCCACCAATTGTTCAAGCAGAATCCTAAAAAAATACTTGACAAAGTGGTTCCGATACTGATTATCCACGAATGAGTTCCATCCTCGCTTTTTGGGTCTACGCTGAGAAATAGAACAGTAAAAATCACCGCAACGATCACAAGAAAAAAATTCCCTGTGAAGGCGGATTCACGAAGGCTTTTTTCTGGGAGCCAGCTTCTTAGTTTTTGAGTTTTTTCCTCTTCGCTAATGTTTTGACCTGTGTCATGAGCGTTTTCTTGGGCGACCATTATGTATCCTCTGTAGGTGGACTATATGAGTTAGTACCAAAATTGTTGTGCTGACACTCGAAACCTACCGGTCTTCCTGCCCCTCTCTTGTCCATCTCATAGATGGATTTCAGATCGTCGATTACACAGCATCAGCGCCACACTAAGATCTGTACTCCACTCCTGCGTACTATGCCATGAGATGGTTTGTGTCATCGCTCAACAGTTGAGCAAATTCAATAGAGAGCAAATCAATCTTAACAAATAAATTACATTAATTCAATTCAATGTAATTTATTTGACTTCCCAATATTCCGCTGAGATGGTGACAACTCACTCGTAGAAATGTGCTGACTTCATCCACTCAGGCCATACACTTCATTCACTAGCAACTTCCACCCCACCCCCAAACCTTGCCGTTCAATCCCAGCCGTGTTAGGTTTCCCGCACAGGGAAATTGAAAGACCGTGAATTCTACGAGAGACTGCATCAAGAATGCCTTGCAAGTTACTGAAATATTGAAGATAACGAGAACAATTATTTCTGTCCTACATCACACTTGAGGAATTTCATGGCGTCAATAAACATCGAACGCGCGCACAGGCTCAAGCGCCTGCCTCCCTATCTCTTCGCGGAAATCGACCGGATGAAGGCGGAAGTCGCAGATTCGGGCATGGACATCATCAGTTTGGGCATCGGCGACCCGGACCTGCCGACGCCCGATCACATCATCGAAGAGCTCGACGCGGCCTCGCGCAAGATCACGAACCACCAGTATCCCTCCTACGAGGGCATGCCGTCCTACCGCAAGGCCGTGGCGGACTGGTACGGCTCGCGCTTCGGCGTCGCGCTCGACCCGGCCTCGGAAGTCATCTCCTTGATCGGCTCGAAAGAGGGCATCGCCCACATTCCGCTCGCGTTCGTGGACCCCGGCGACCACGTGCTCGTTCCGGACCCGGCCTATCCCGTCTACGAGATCGGCACCTATTTCGCGGACGGCAAGGTGCACTTCATGCCCCTGGTTGCGGAAAACGATTTCCTGCCCGATCTGGGCGCGATTCCCACGGACGTGGCGAAGAACGCGAAGCTCATGTTCATCAACTACCCGAACAATCCCACCGCCGCCTGCGCGGAAGTGGATTTCTACAACGAACTCGTCGAGTTCGCCCGCTCGCACGACATCATCGTGTGCAGCGACAACGCCTACTCCGAGATGGCCTTCGACGGCTACGAACCCATCAGCTTCCTGAACGCGGAGGGCGCGAAGGACGTGGGCGTCGAGTTCCACTCGTGCTCCAAAACCTACAACATGACGGGCTGGCGCATCGCGAGCGCGGTGGGGAACGCGGAGGTTCTCGCCGGTCTCGGGGCCATCAAGACGAACGTGGATTCGGGCGTGTTCGGCGCGGTGCAGGAGGCGGGCATCAAGGCGATGAGCGCGGATCAGGCCTGCGTGGCCGAAATGCGGAAGATCTACCAGGGCAGGCGCGACGTCGTGATGGAGGGCCTCAAGAAACTGGGTCTTCAGGCGAATACGCCCAAGGCCACGTTCTACGTCTGGGTGCGGTGCCCCGAGGGCTTCACGTCGGCCGAGTTCACCGCGCACGTTCTGAGAAACTGCGGCGTCGTCACCACGCCGGGCAACGGTTTCGGGCCTTCCGGCGAGGGATATATC
>WTGD01000037.1 GCA_011523725.1 Nitrospinota bacterium | reverse complement strand
GCATACAGGCTTGATGAATGCGCTTCGAGGTCTGGCTCGTCCCATGTGTCTTGTATCCGGGTCTTTGAGTTCTTATCGCCATGACGGGCCTCCTTTCCAGCTTCTCCACCTACTTCGTGGAGGATGGTTCAATAATCTATATATAGTGCCTCTCATGCATTTTTGCACTACATTTTGTGTGAAAATCATGTTAAAAAATTGTTACTATATGGAGAATTTTTGTATTCTCCAATTATACGAATATAATACGAAAATATGAAAATTGCAACCCTTTTTTCTATTTGATGTGTCTAGCGACACCATTTCAGTATGTTAAAATGTTATTGCTTATGTTTTCCATTCATTCCTGATGGACGAAAATCTTGGTCCACAACTTGTACTAAGGTGAAAAGGACCCGCCGTGATCTTGAAAAAAATTTTGAAAAATACCCTCCACGGCGTTTTTTTTCTCCTTGTTTCCACATTTCTGCTCTTCGGATGCGCCACAGATCATGAGACGAAAACCGCCCGTGGCGAGGTAATCCGGGAATGGTTTCTGGAATTTCCCTGGGGGCGCGTGGAGGCTTATGCCGTCTGGCCGCCCGGCGGAGGGTTTTCTCCGGAAAAACGCTATCCGGCGATTCTCCTGCTGCACGGAGCGGATGCCCGGGCCCAAAGATTCCGGCGCGCCATGCTGGCTCACGTACATGATGGTTTCATCATGATGAGCATCTCGCTGCCCGGTTTCGGCGCATCCACCGGGCCGGAAGATTTCGCAGGACCCAAAAGCGTGGGAGCCGCCCTGGGCGCGGTCCGTTACCTGGGTGCCAGGCAGAGCGTCAGAAAAGACGGTATTTTCGTCTACGGGGTCGGACAAGGCGCTTCGACCGCCGCCCTCGCAGCAGCGAGGAGCGCGAACATTTCGGGCCTCGTTCTTGAAGACGGATTTTACGATCTGGAGAAAACCTACGCGCTCCTATCCCAAAAACGGAAGAACAGAATGCGCGCGTTGCTTGGCGGTACGCCCGCCCAAAGAGAAAAGACCTACCGGGAGCGCTCCCCCATCCGGGTGGCGGATAAGATAAAAGCCCCGGTTCTGCTTCTGCACAGCCAGGGAGGTTCCTATCCGCTCAGCGGCGCAGAGGCTTTTCTAAAAGCCATCGAGGGAAAAGACGGAACAGCGGAACTGCAGAGAATCAAAAACCAGGGCCCGTTCGAATCATTCACACACCCCAACATCGCGAAACGGGGCATTCCCTTCATCAGGAAAATACTCGAAACGCGCTGATCGAAATACCGTCTAGGCTTTCTCCCAGGATTCGATGCTGGCCAAGCGATCGTAAACCGAGGGGTGAGAATGAAAGAGCGCAACCACCCAGCCGGGTGGATCGGGATCCGTCAGGTTTTGTTTGCACAACTTGACGAGAGCGGAAGACAAGCCGTCCCGCGCCTCGGCGTATTCGGTGGAATAGCGATCGCAGCGGTACTCAAAAGCGCGCGAAACTACGAGAAACAAGGGAGAAACGACCGCTCCCAGGAGAATCAGAACGACCCATGAAACCACGACGCAAGCGGACTCTCCGGGCTGCACGAGAGCGGGGCCCAGCCATTCCAGCGCGTAGCGCGAGACATACACCCCGAAAACCAGCATCGCGCTCTTCATCGCGATAAGGGCCGGGATGTGGCGACCCACGTGATGCGCGATTTCATGGGCGAGGATCGCCTCGATCTCATCGGGCGTGAAATCGAGCAGGGTATCGGAGAGAACCACACGCCGGGATGGCCCCCAACCGACAAGGGCGGCGTTCGCCGCCTTGCTCTTGGAACTCATATCCATCTCCCACACGCCGCCGTAGACATTCGCCTTCGTTCTCTTCAGCAAGGCGAGGAGCCGCTCTCTCAGGCCCTCATCCGCCAGGGGCTTGAAGCGGAAGAAGATAGGAGCAAGCAGCACAGGGGCGATGAGGGAGATGAAAACCACCAGCAATACCGAAGCAAGCGCGGCTATCCACCACCAATGAACCGGCCACGCGACCATGATCATCAAAAAAACACCGCTGGCCGAGCCGCCCAACAGCAGCAAAAGCGCCAACCCCTTGCATCTGTCCCATAGCCAGCCCGGCAGCGATTGGTTCGATAAATTTTCCCGGTGGGCGAGCACGTAGCCGCCGTAGAAGTCAAAGGGCGAGGAAACCAGCGTTTTCGAGAGAGCGATGAGGGAGAAAGTTGCGAATCCGCTTACGAACGCGCCGCCCGCAGACTTCCCGGCCTCCACGCCCAGATACCAGAACAGAAAAGCAAGTACGACGCCGAATTCCAGGGCGGAGGAAATTAACCCCACATACAGGCGCCGCATCTGATACGCCCTCGCGCGCCTGAGGAATTCATCCTCGAATACAGAAAACCCTTCGGTATTGCGCATATCGGTTCAGTCTCTGGGCGTGCGTGAGGATTGTGAAAGCCTAAAAATGACAGGGCGATAATTTGGCAAATCGCTTGCGATTATGCAAATATATTCCCCACCAAGCAGATTGCAAAAAACCGAGTGCTTAAAACCCGACTCCCGGAGACGGGGGCCGGAAGCCGGGGAGCTATTCTTTGTCCCGTCATTTCATCGACATGAGAAGCGACACCGCAACGCACCCCACACAGGCAATGCGCCAAGCCATCGCCGAGGCACAGGTGGGCGACGACACGCTCAGAGAGGACCCGAGCGTCAACGAACTCATCGAAAAGGCGACGGCCCTCTTCGGCAAGGAAGACGGCCTTTTCGTGTCATCGGGCACGCTGGCCAACCAACTGGCCATCAAGGTACACACGAACCCGGGCGATGAGATCATCGCCGATTCCCACTGCCATCCCTTCCGAAATGAACTGGGCGCGGGCCCATTCTTATCGGGGATTCAATTCGCTCTGATCTCTGCGAAACGCGGGGCATACGCCCGCGAAGACGCCGAGAAATGGCTCCGTCCCACGGGAGGGTTTCCGAAAAGCACCCTGCTCTGGGTAGAGAACACGCACAACCAGGGCGGCGGTCACGTGTTCCCCCTCGACAAACTAGACGAGTTGCGCGCTTTTTCAACAGAGCAAAACATCCCCCTCCACATCGACGGTGCCCGCATCTTCAACGCCATCGTCGCTTCCGGCATCCCCCCAACAGAATGGGCGAGGCGCTGCGATTCGATATGCTTTTGCTTCTCCAAGGGATTGGGCTGCCCGGTGGGTTCCATTCTGCTCGGGGAGAAAGCGCTCATTCAAGAGGCGCGCCGCTACTGGAAAATGTGGGGCGGCGGCTGGCGTCAGGCGGGGGTTCTCGCCGCTGCAGGCGTCTACGCTTTGGACCACCACGTGGAGCGCCTGGCGGACGACCACGCCAACGCCCAGCTCTTTTCGGAACTCACCGCCGGGATTCCGGGCGTTCGGCCCGTCCACAACACGACGCCCACCAACCTCGTGTTCCTCGACATCTCGGAAACCGGGAAGACGGCACACCGGATCAACGAGACGATGAGAGAAAAAGGCGTCTCCTTCTCCGTGCCGAACGCGAAGATGCTCCGCGCCGTCACCCATCTGGACGTATCGAGGGAAGACGTGCAAACCGCTGCTCAGGTTCTGGCGGATTCGGTGAGATGAACGCAAGCGCTCGCGTCACCGTTCTGGGCTGCGGCACCTCCACCGGCGTTCCTTCCATCGGATGTGACAGCGCCGCATGTCTTTCGGACGACCCCAGGAACAAGCGGCTTCGTCCGAGCATCATCATCGAGCACAACGGGCGAAACCTGCTGGTCGATACGGGCCCCGACCTGCGTGAGCAGGCGCTCAGGCACGAAATCACCCGCGTGGATGCCGTGGTCTATACCCACTATCACGCGGACCATACGCACGGCATCGACGATTTGCGCGCTTACAATTTCCTGATGGGAAAACCGATCCCCTGCTATGCCTATCCCAATACGGTAAAGATTCTCCGCCGGAATTTCAGCTACATCTTCAATGACGCGAAGGACTACAGCGGCTTCAAGCCGCAACTCACGCTGGCGGAGATTGGAGATTCCCCTTTCGGGGCGGCCGGCATCGACGTCATTCCCTTCGAACTCGAACATGCCGGCATGAAAGTGATGGGCCTGCGGATAGGGGATTTCGCTTACGCGACGGACTGCAACGCCATTCCGGAAAAATCCATGGAAATCCTGAAAGGAGTGCGCATTCTCATTCTGGACGCCTTGCGCCACAGAAAACATCCCTCGCACTTCACGGTCGCCGAGGCGCTGGAAATCGTCGAGGAACTCCAGCCCGAGCAGACGTATTTCACCCACACCAATTTCGAACTCGAATACTACGAAACCAACCGAAACCTGCCGAACGGCGTGGAACTCGCGTATGACGGGCTGAGTTTCGAAGTGTCCTTGTAGCGGGTGTGCTACGCGTCGCCTGTGTCTTCGGGAATCTGATCCGCCTCATCCGTCCGCCGTGCGCTCGCAGACTCGCAAAGGTCTGAGAACAGGAGATACCCTGCCAGATAGTACGAGATGGAAGTCACCATCACGCCCGTCTGCAGAAGAACCTGCCCCAGCAGGCCTCCGCCGAAAATCCCCTGTATCACCTGCCAGAGTATGAACCAGACCAGCAGATACGTCATCGCCAGAACGACGATGGTTCTTTCGCCTCCGCTCGATATCGCACCGGCGCGGCGGAAGGCCTGGGCGAAGTCATCCCCATACAACAGCGCGGTCAGGGTGCAGAAATAATAGCGCACGGCGGGCGTGAGAACGAGAAACACCGTAACGGCGAACGAGAAGGGAAGTCCGATGGGCGAATCTCCGAACAGAAAACCGAAGATGAACAGCGACGCCGCAAACCCGATGACGCCCAGCAACTGCAAACCAAAGGTATAAGCCAAATCCACCTTGGCGACGGATTTCAGGCGATTCACCGCCTCGGCGATGTCCCAAACGGCGCCATCGCCCATGCGCTCGGACTCGATTCGCAAGATCAGGAGAATAAACAGGAACACCTGCAATATGCGCAAGAGAAGCTGGGAGGCGATCATCAGTGGGAACAGCAACATGAGGTTCGCTTCCGGGTCCATCAACGATTTGATCGAGGGATGCGCCGAGAGCGCGACCATGGATACGGGCACGTAAATTATGACGAAAAGGCGGGTGATCTGCGCAAAATCCGCCACATGGTTGCGGACACCGTACTCGATATATCTGGACAAGGGTCCGAGTGCTGTATTTTTCATATAAAAAACAAACCCTTAGAAGAATATAGCCGCTTGTGCAAGCGTTGATCTCCATACTTGAGGAGCGATACACTAGGAGTCGACTTTCTCCGCCCTGCAAATCGCGAGACCGCTCGTGCAAACCGCCACGCAACCGATGATGCTCACTATACTCGCTCATGATGAGGAATAGAAGGCAGGCCCCATGAGTTCCGCGACAATGGTGACACAGGGCATCCGTATGCTGGGTCGGCGCGCGATGGAGACCATCGCGGGCATGGGAAGCGCCGCGATCTTCCTGCTCGAATCCGTGCGGTGGATTTTCATGCCGCCTTGGCGGCCCTCTCTCCTGATGCGCCAGATATACATCATCGGTACGGGTTCGCTCTCAATCGTGTTGCTGAGCGGCCTGTTCACCGGAATGGTGCTGGCGCTTCAGGGAATATACGCTTTCAGAAAATTCGGCTCAGAAGCCTTTCTCGGCCCCGCCGTCGCATTCAGCCTTATCCGCGAACTCGGGCCGGTGCTTACCGCCCTTGTCGTGACCGGGAGAGCGGGTTCGGCCATGACGGCCGAAATCGGCATCATGCAGATCACCGAACAGGTGGACGCCCTGAAGAGCATGGCCGTGAATCCCCTGCAGCGCCTCGTATCTCCCCGGCTGCTCGCGGGCGTGATAGTATTCCCCCTGCTGACGGCGCTGTGCGACCTCATCGGCATATTCGGGGCCTATCTCGTGGGCGTGGAGTTGATGGGGTTGAGTTCGGGCACCTTTTTCGGGGAGATGCAGGACAAGATCGAGATGGTCGACATCAACGTAGGCATATGGAAATCCATCGTCTTCGGCCTCATCGTCACATGGGTCTGCTGCTATAAGGGTTATCAT
>WTGD01000245.1 GCA_011523725.1 Nitrospinota bacterium | reverse complement strand
CAGGCTTATTCCGGCGGGCACCGGCGCGCGCCGGTGCCCGCCGGAATAAGCCTGCCCATGATGACGTTTTCCTTGAGACCCCGCAGGAAGTCCACCTTTCCGGAAACCGCGGCCTGCGTGAGCACGCGGGTGGTCTCCTGGAAGGAAGCAGCCGAGATGAAGCTGTCCGTCGACAGGGAAGCGCGGGTGATGCCGAGCAGGATGGGCCGGCCCGTTGCCGGGGTTCGCCCTTCTTCCTCGGCCTCCTGGTTGCGCCGCTGGAACAGGTCGCGTGTCACCTGCTCGCCGATGACGAGGTCAGTCTCTCCCGGATCGACGACCTCAAGCCTCCTGAGCATCTGCCGCACGATAATCTCGATGTGCTTGTCGTTGATGTTCACGCCCTGGAGACGGTACACCTCCTGCACCTCGTTGACGAGGTAGTTCTGTAATTCATTCTCGCCGAGCACCGCCAGGATGTCGTGCGGATTCACCGCGCCGTCCATGAGCGGCTCACCCGCCCGGACGTAATCCCCCTCCTGCACGTTTACGTGCTTGCCGCGGGGGATGAGATACTCACGCTCATCACCCTCTTCGGAGACGACCAAGAGGCGGCGCATGCCCCGTAGCGTACCGGCGAACTTCACGTGTCCGTTGATCTCGGAGATCACAGCGTTCTCCTTGGGCTTGCGCGCTTCGAACAACTCGGCGACGCGCGGCAGACCACCCGTGATGTCCTTGGTTTTGGACGTTTCGCGCGTAATCTTGAATATGATGTCACCAGCGGAGATCGCCTCCCCCTCCTGGACGCTGATGTGCGCGCCGGCAGGCAGGGGATATACGGAGATTTGCTCGCCCGCTGCATCGAGCAAAGCAGCGCGCGGCTGGAGTTTCTCATCGGCGTGATCGAGGATCACCCGGCGCGAGAGACCAGTGATCTCATCGATCTCCTCCTGCATGGTGAGACCCTCAATGACGTCGAGCAGCGCGATGGTCCCCTCTTTTTCTGCCATAATCGAAAACGTGTAGGGATCCCACTCGAGGAGAATTTCTCCCTCGCTCACCCTGGAATTCTCCCGTGCGCGGACGTAGGCGCCGTAGACCACGGGGTAGCGCTCGCGCTCGCGGCCCGTTTCGTCACAAATGGCGATCTGCCCGTTGCGGTTCATGTTGATCAGATCACCCTTCTTGCTCGTAATGATCCGCAAGTTGATGTGCTTCACGAAACCTTCGCGCTTGGCCTCCACCGTGCTTTGCTCGCCCGCGCGCGTGGCCGTGCCGCCGATGTGGAACGTGCGCATGGTGAGCTGCGTGCCCGGCTCGCCGATTGACTGGGCGGCGATGACGCCGACCGCCTCTCCCACTTCCACGAGCTGGCCCGTGGCCAAACTCCGGCCATAGCATTTCGAACAAACGCCCGAGTGGGACTCGCACGTGAGAACCGAGCGTATCGTGACCCTCTCCACCCCGGCGTTTTCGATGAAGCGAACTTTCTCCTCGTTGATTTCCTCACCCGCCGCGCAGAGAACTTCGTTGTTGAAGGGGTCCCGGATATCGTTCAAGGCGATCCGACCGATGATGCGCTCGCCCAGCGTCTGGATGATCTCGCCTCCTTCGACGAGGGCACTCATCTCAATGCCGTTGATGGTCCCGCAATCTTCCTCGTTGATGATGATGTCCTGGGCCACGTCAACCAGCCGACGCGTCAGATATCCGCTGTTCGCCGTTTTGAGCGCGGTGTCCGCCAACCCCTTGCGCGCGCCGTGCGTGGATATGAAGTACTGGAGCACCGAGAGACCCTCGCGGAAGTTCGCCGTGATCGGCGTTTCGATGATCTCACCCGAAGGCTTGGCCATCAAACCCCGCATTCCGCCGAGTTGGCGCAACTGGGCCGTGCTGCCGCGCGCTCCCGAATCGGCCATGATGTAGATGGGGTTGAAGTCGAACGGCTGGCCGTCCTCGCCGCCGGGGCCGCTCATCGCGGTTTCATCGTCTTGCTCGAGCACCTTGAACATCTCGCCCGAGACCTCTTCGGTCACGTGCGACCAGATGTCGATGATCTTGTTGTAGCGCTCTCCATCCGTAATCAAGCCGTCGCGGTATTCCTTTTCGACTTCCAGCACCTCGCCCCGGGCATCTTCGGTGAGTTCGCCCTTGCTGACCGGCACCTTCATGTCATCGATGGAGATGGAGATGCCCGCCTGCGTGGCGTGCGTGAAGCCGAGGTTCTTGAGCGCGTCGAGGAACGTCACCGTCTTCGAGCGGCCCGCCTTTTCGTAGCAGGTAGCAACGAGCCGCGTGAGCGCGCGCTTGTCCATGACACAGTTCGCCGCCTCGAAGGGAACGCCCTCGGGCAAAATCTCGAACAGGAGAACCCGTCCGACGGTGGTTTCCACCAATTCGTCTCCCAGGCGAATCCGGATGCGCGTCTGCAGGCCCACCTCGCCCTGGTCGAATGCGACTCTCGCCTCGCCCACGTTGGCGAACACGTGGCCCTCCCCCTTGGAACCGCCGCGCGGCTTCGTCAGGTAGTAACAGCCCAGAATGATGTCCTGGCTGGGCACGGCCAGAGGCATGCCGTTGGCCGGCGAGAGGATGTTGTTCGCCGAGAGCATCAGTACGCGCGTCTCCTCCACGGCCTCCACCGAAAGGGGCACGTGCACCGCCATCTGATCCCCGTCGAAATCCGCGTTGAACGCCGCGCACACAAGAGGGTGCACCCGGATGGCCTTGCCTTCCACCAGAACCGGCATGAAAGCCTGCATGCCGAGACGATGCAGCGTGGGCGCGCGATTGAGTATCACCGGATGGTTGCGAACCACTTCTTCGAGCACGTCCCACACCTCGGGGCGCTCTTCTTCGACCATCTTCTTCGCCGCCTTGATGGTGGCGACCAGGCCCTTCTCCTCCAACCGGTTGAATATGAAGGGCTTGAAGAGTTCCAGCGCCATCTTCTTGGGCAGACCACATTCGTTGAACTTGAGCTCGGGGCCGATGACGATGACCGAGCGGCCCGAGTAATCCACCCGCTTGCCCAGAAGATTCTGGCGAAAGCGGCCTTGTTTCCCCTTGAGCATGTCGGAGAGGCTCTTGAGGGGGCGCTTGTTGGGACCGCGGAGCAGCCGGCCCCTGCGGCCATTGTCGAACAGCGCGTCCACCGCCTCCTGGAGCATGCGCTTCTCGTTTCGGATGATGATGTCCGGCGCCCGCAATTCCTGGAGCCTGAGCAGGCGGTTGTTGCGGTTGATTACCCGGCGGTAGAGATCGTTCAGGTCGCTCGTGGCGAAGCGACCGCCGTCGAGCGGCACCAGGGGCCTGAGCTCGGGCGGCAGCACCGGAATGACTTCGAGTATCATCCACTCGGCGCGGTTACCCGAATTCTTGAAAGAGTCCACCACCTTGAGGCGCTTGATGAGCTTGCGGCGCTTTTGCAGGTTCGAAGTGTCGCGAATCTCCGTCTTGAGCTCCGCGGAGAGCGTCTCGAGATCCAACTGAGCGAGCAGTTCGCGAATCGCTTCCGCGCCGATGCCGATTTTGTACTCGTCCTCGTCATATTCCTCATAAATCTTTCGATACTGCTCCTCCGTGAGGAGTTCGAATTTCTTGAGGTCCGTCTCGCCCGGATCGATGACGACGTAGTTCTCGAAATAGAGAATACGCTCCAGTTCACGCAGCGTCATGTCGAGCATATTGCCGATTCGGCTGGGCAGACCCTTGAAAAACCACACGTGAGAGACCGGCGTGGCCAGTTCGATATGGCCCAGGCGCTCGCGCCGCACTTTCGAGGAAATGACCTCGACGCCGCATTTCTCGCAAACCACGCCCCGGTACTTCATCCGCTTGTACTTGCCGCAAAGACATTCGTAATCCTTCACGGGACCGAATATGACCGCGCAGAACAGCCCGTCCCGCTCGGGCCGGAACGTCCGGTAGTTGATGGTCTCGGGTTTTTTCACCTCGCCCGAAGACCAGGCGCGAATGGTGTGCGGAGAGGCGATGCGAATGCGTATCGCGTCGAAAGAAACAGGATCCTTCGGCTTTTCGAATAGATTCAAGTTGCTGTCCAATTCAACCCTCCTTGGGAGTATGTGCGTCATCCCTTGGGCGACGGCCGATGGAACCGCCGAACAAACAAGCTCAAAAATTCAGGTCTAGCCCGGCGCCTCGCCGCTCTCTATCAATTCGACATCGAGTGCGAGACTCTGAAGCTCCTTCATCAACACGTTGAAGGACTCCGGCAGACTCGCCTCGAGCGAGTTCTCTCCTTTGACGATGGACTCATAAATCCGCGTGCGTCCGGAGACATCGTCGCTCTTCACCGTCAATATCTCCTGCAGCGTCTTGGCGGCGCCGTAGGCCTCGAGCGCCCACACCTCCATCTCACCGAGGCGCTGCCCGCCGAACTGCGCCTTGCCGCCGAGGGGCTGCTGCGTCACCAGAGAATAGGGGCCCGTCGAGCGCGCGTGAATCTTGTCGTCCACGAGGTGGTGGAGTTTGAGCATGTAGATCATCCCCACCGTGACTTTCTGCTCGAAGGGCTGGCCGTTTCTTCCGTCAAACAGCTGGGTTTTGCCGTAAGGCGGCAACTCCGCCTCTTCCGTAAAGCGCACGATGTCCTGCTCCGTCGCGCCGTCGAACACCGGCGTCGCGAAATGCTTGCCCAGCACCTTCGCGGCCCAACCCAAGTTCGTCTCCAGAATCTGGCCGACGTTCATGCGCGAAGGCACGCCGAGGGGGTTGAGCACGATCTCGATGGGCGTGCCGTCTTCGAGATAGGGCATGTCCTCCTCGGGGACGATGATGGACACGACGCCCTTGTTGCCGTGGCGGCCCGCCATCTTGTCGCCCACCTGGAGCTTGCGCTTCATGGCCACGTAGACTTTCGCCATCTTGAGAACGCCGGGGGGAAGCTCGTCGCCGCGCTGAAGCTTGGCTATCTTCTCCTGCAGAATGCTGTCGAGCAGCTCGACCTGCTCGTTCGTGTGGTCGGACAGGACCTTGATCTGATCGAGCAAGTCCTTCTCGACGGGCAGGCTCAGGAGGTGGACACCGCTGAGCTTCGCGAGGCCCTCCTCGTTGAGTTCCTCCCCCTTGGCGAAGAGGCTCTCATTCGTTCTGGGGTGAACCACGTCGGCGAGGGCGCGCTGCCCGATGAGCAGAGAGCGGATTCTCGCATCTCCCTCGTCGTTCAGGATATTGATTTCATCGCCGTAGTCCTTCTCCAGCCTCTCGATCTCCGCATCCTCGATCTCTTGCATGCGGGCGTCCTTCTCGGCGCCGCGCCTGGAAAATACACGGACTTCCACGACCGTCCCCTCGATCCCCGGAGGCACTCTGAGCGAGGAGTCGCGGACGTCGCCCGCCTTCTCGCCGAAGATGGCCCGCAGGAGCTTCTCCTCGGGGCTGAGCTGCGTCTCCCCTTTGGGGGTGATGCGCCCGACGAGCACGTCTCCCGGGTTGACCCGCGCGCCCACGCGAACGATGCCGCTCTCATCGAGGTCGCGCAGCGCCTCTTCGCTCTGATTCGGGATGTCGCGCGTGATCTCCTCGGGACCCTGCTTCGTGTCGCGCGCCTCGATCTCGAACTCCTCGATGTGCAGGGAGGTGTAGATGTCCTCTTTCACCACCTTTTCGGAGATGACGATGGCGTCCTCGAAGTTGTAGCCGTTCCAGGGCATGAAAGCGACGAGCATGTTTCTTCCCAGAGCGAGCTCGCCCTGGTCGGTGGAGAATCCATCCGCGATGATATCGCCCTTCTTCACCTCCTGGCCCACGTGCACGATGGGTTTCTGGTTGATGCAGGTGTTCTGGTTCGAACGGCGATACTTCACCAGATTGTGAATGTAGACGCCCTCTTCGGCCAGATTCCCCGCCTGCTCGGTCGCGCGAATCACGATTCTGGTCGCGTCCACGCTCGCCACCCGGCCGTCGCATTGCGCGATGACGACCGCGCCCGAATCCCTTGCCGCGATTCCCTCCATGCCGGTGCCGACGAAGGGCGCCTCGGGCCGCAACAGGGGAACCGCCTGACGCTGCATGTTCGAGCCCATGAGGGCGCGGTTGGCGTCGTCATTCTCCAGGAAGGGAATGAGAGAGGTGGCCACGCTCACCAACTGC
>WTGD01000100.1 GCA_011523725.1 Nitrospinota bacterium | reverse complement strand
ACCGCAAAAATCAAAGACAGGGAATAAAAAAGCCATACTCCTAAGCTGTCTATACACCGACTAAAGACAAAAATCGCACAGAAACCCCAAACAGCTTTCAAACGGTACGGGATAAAAGCATTTTCGAGGATCGGTGGCGGGTTTTCCGCAACACTTGATGATTCTATTTCACGCATCACGTTTTCTTACATTTCGGGAACGCCGAAGCGGATAGGCCAACTCACTAACCTAGCCAGCCGTCAAGTTAGCCAATGCCGGACCAAGGTCCGAAGACAATGCCGTTTCATCATGTTTGAGCGTCCTCCGCCACGCCGAGGGCGGCGCGGAGTTCGTCTCCGCCGATGGTCTCCTGCTCGAGCAGGCGCGCGGTGAGGGCTTCGAGGTCGTCGCGCCTTTCGGTCAAAATCTCCCTCGCGCGGGCATAGGCGCCGTCGAGTATCTTCTCCACCTCCTCGTCCACCTCGCGCTGGGTCGCCTCGCTGATGTCGAGATGGGACGCGCCGTTCCCCCCGCCGAGGAACAAGGAGCGCGGCGCGCCGCCCATCGCGTGGGGGCCGAAGCGCTCGCTCATGCCGTATTCGGTCACCATCGAGCGGGCCATGTCGGTCGCGCGCTGGAGATCGTTCTGCGCGCCCGTGGAGACTTCCCCGAAAACCACCTCTTCCGCCGCGCGGCCCGCGAGGAGAACGGCGATCCTGTCCTCAAGCTCCTTTTTGGAGAGCAGGTAGCGATCCTCGGTGGGGCGCTGGAGGGTGTAGCCGAGGGCGGCGAGGCCCCTCGGGATGATGGAGACCTTCTGCACCGGGTCCGCCGTGCCGACGAGTTCGGCCACCATGGCGTGGCCGAGTTCGTGGTAGGCCACGCGGCGGCGCTCCTCGTTCGTCATGACGCGCGAGCGCTTCTCGAGACCCGCCGCCACGCGCTCGAAGGCCTCCTCGAAGTCGGCCATCATCACCGCGTCGCGGTCGTGGCGCGCCGCGAGCAGCGCCGCCTCGTTCGCGAGGTTGGCGAGGTCGGCTCCCGAGAGGCCGGGCGTCATCTCCGCGAGCCGCTCGATATCGACATCCTGGCCCAGCACGAGCGGCTTGGTGTGGACCTCCAGAATGTGCCTCCTGCCGCTCAGGTCCGGCTTGTCGACCAGCACCTGCCTGTCGAAGCGCCCCGGGCGCAGGAGCGCGGGGTCGAGTATCTCGGGGCGGTTGGTCGCCGCCATGATGATGACCCCCTTTCGGGTGTCGAAGCCGTCCATCTCGACCAGGAGCTGGTTCAGCGTCTGCTCGCGCTCGTCGTGCCCGCCCGCGAAGTTGCCCACGCCGCGCGCCTTGCCGAGCGCGTCCAGCTCGTCCACGAAGACGATGCAGGGGGCCTTCTCCATCGCCTGCTCGAACAGGTCGCGCACGCGCGCGGCGCCCAGCCCCACGAACATCTCCACGAACTCGGACCCGCTGATGCTGAAGAAAAAGACCCCCGCCTCTCCCGCCACGGCCTTCGCCATGAGCGTCTTGCCGCAGCCGGGAGGCCCCACCAGAAGGACGCCGCGCGGAATCTTGCCGCCCAGGCGGAGATAGCGATCCGGATTCTTGAGGTAGTCCACCACCTCGGCGAGTTCCGCCTTGGCCTCGTCCACGCCCGCGACGTCTTCGAAGCGCACCCCCACCTCTTTTTCCGCAAAGATCTTCGCCTTGTTCTTGCCGAAGGCCATCACCCCCTGGCCGGGGCCCATGCGGCGCAGCACGAAGGCGTAGATGGCGAAGAGAATCGCCAGCGGCAGCACCCAGCTCGTGAACACCTGCACCAGCCAGGGCGGCTCGAACTGGCCCTGGAAGGTGACGCCCGCGCTCTCCAGCAGCTTGATGAGTTCGGGGTCGGCCACCTTGGCCGTCTCGAAGAACCGCTGCCCCCCGTTCGCGTCGCGTCTTTTCAGGACGCCTTGTAAGCGGTCGCCGCGTATGTCGACGCGCTCCACGTCGCCTTCCTTGAGCATGGCGCGGAACTCGTTGTAGGGGATGCGCTGGTAGCGCGCGCCCTGGAAGAAGAGCGTGTGGATCAGGGACATGATGATGAAGATGAAGAGGAAGTACCCGATGGAAAACTGCGTTTTCTTGTTCATCGTCCCCTCCTTGGGGGAGCAAAGCGGCTGGTTCGATTATCCGGCGCCGGCGCGGCGCGAGACTTAGGGACCCACGGCCCGAGCATACCAGATTCGAGGGGCCGCGTGAATTTGAGGGGGTGGGGAGATATGTACAACCCGACCGAAGGGAATCAGGCAGAAAACTCTGCAAGGAAATTCCTCTCCAGTATCCCCAAAAATCTCTCCGGAAGAATCCCGTGGCTTCGGGCGCACGCCGCAATCCTTCGGCGCAAGGGCAGCGATATCTCGCCTCTCGCCGACCTCTCATCCAGTTCGTCGGGGTAAACCATGATCATCATGGACGTATCGACATAAGATATGTGACTCAGGCAGGGAAGTTCAGCCGGCGTAATTTCAACCCCTGCGCCTTTCGCTATGGGTGGGTTGGAGTTTATGAAAAAGAACAGGCGTTCTTCGGGACAGACACAGATGACGAACTTGTCTTTCGGCGGTCTGGTAATGCGGCTGTGGTAGTGAAAAACGTCGCCGGAGCGCATCCCCTAGAATGCGATTTGGTGCGAATGCTCTTTGAGGTTTTGAATGATCTCTTCCTGGTTGGGTCCTTGCTCGATCATGTGTTCATAGTCCATCGGCCCGTTTTCGGGCGCTTCCGTCCATGCGGTCTCGCGGTGTGAAATCCTGCTCAGGACTCCGAAATCGCGGGTTCCGTATTTTTTGAGCGCGTTCGTCAGGCACTCGAGGTCCGTCCGTGAAAGCATCTCCATGTTCGGCGCTCGCAGGGGATGCAAATGCCGAAAACCGCCTCGGACTTCAACGGCTTCCCTGAATTTCTTGAGGACGCTAAGCTTCAGTTTCTCTTTCTTGATCAGATCGTATGTTTTCGAAGGAACGGGGCCGAATTCCATTCGGATATACGTGTCCCCCAAAACGGGTCTGCCGTAGCGGTTCAGGTGTTCCTTGTCCGCGTAATAGAGAACCTTCGAGACGTGAAACGCACCGATCCCCGGCTGTTCGTTCGCCAGCCAGGTCAACACCTCGATGGCCTTGTCTTCATTCATCTCGAAGCGGATTGTCATGCGGACTTCCTTCGGAAGGGAGCAATTATTAATATGCCACCTATGCAAAACGAAATATACACGAAATTCAGCGCGCTTTCCAGGAGATGGGCGCCACGTGGTTGTTCTCTATATTTGCCCCCTCTCTCTTGCGCTCTACGCCCCGTTCGTCTTTAATGGGGCGGCGTCCATCCACCCTCATATCTGGAGCGATTATGCGAGTATCGGATGAGTTCGACAGGCCGCCGGGTCCGCTGTTCGGGCTTTGGAGCACGTTCTACATCGACAAGGTGGCGTTCGCGAAGCGGATGCTCATGGGCTACCGCAAACAGCGCAAGGAGGCGTTCCGCGACACCCTGAAACCGGGCGACCCGATGCCCGACGTCAAGCTCAGGACCACCGAAGACGCCGCGTTCGATCTGTCGGACTTCTTCGGAAAGAAGAACATCGTGGTCGAGTTCGGGGCCATCACGTGACCCCCCTACCGCCGGCAGGTGGCTGGCGTCGAGAGCCTGCAGGAGAAGTACAAGGATGAGGACGTGGTCTTCTTCGTCGTGTATTCGAAAGAACCCCACGCGGGGGAGACGAGCCACTTCAAGAAATACGCGCAGCACACCTCCTACGAGCACAAGAAGCAATACGCGCAGGAGCTCGTCGAGGAATTCGGCATGAAGGTGCCCGTGCTCATCGACGACCTCGACGAGAGCGTCGTGCACGCCTTCGGCCGCATGCCGAACATGACGTTCATCGTGGATAAGGAAGGCAGGATCGCCTACAAGTCCGACTGGATGGAGGCCGACCGCGTCCAGGAATTGCTCGACGAACTGCTGGCCGAGCAGAAGGCCGAGGCGGCGGCTTCCGCCTAGAGGAAGGATAAGCCCCCATACGGGGGCGCGTATAATGGCGCAAGGATATTCGGGCGGCCCATGCGGGGTTGTAGAAAAATCCGGCTGGGAGGAAGTGAAGCCGGCTCGGCGCGAGCGGTTGTGATTGGTCGTGTAGGGGCCGCATATATGCGGCCCGTAGTCGGCAGGTGTAAAAGGCAGGGTCGCATATATGTCGGACATATATGTCCGACCTACAAATTCGCACCCGTCGAACCAAATCACGAAATCAGGTTTTTTTTCAACAACCCATTGCGGCGGGCCGCCCTTTTCCGTCCGCACCGCGGGGGATGAGCGAAGTTGACCTCCACCGAATACGCATGGTTTCTGCCGACGGGAAGATACGGCGACGGGCACACCATCAACGCCAGGACGCCCGAGCGTCCCCCGACGGTGGAATACATGAGCGAAGTCGCGCGCGCGGCGGAAACAGCAGGCTTCGTGAACCTGCTCGTGCCCACGGGTTCTCATTGCCTGGACGCCTGGATGATCACCCTGGCCGTCGCCCAGCGCACGGATCGCATCAAGTTCTGCGTGGCCTTTAGGCCCGGGCTCACGAGTCCCGTGCTCACCGCCCAGCAGGCGAACACGTATGACGCCGTAACGGGCGGGCGGCTCACGGTGAACGTGGTGACGGGCTCCACGCCGGTGGATCAGAAACGCTACGGCGACCACCTCGCCCACGCGGAGCGCTACGCGCGGACGGAGGAGTTCCTGGACGTCGTGAAGGCGCTCTGGACGAGCGATGAACCGGTGAGCTACTCGGGCAAATACTACCAGATCGAGAACGCCACCCTCTACGCCAGGCCGGTATCCAAGCCCCACCCCACGATATTCCTGGGCGGAAGCTCCGAAGCCGGCCGCCGCGTGGGCGCGAAGCACGCCGACGTGCACATGATGTGGGCGGTGGCGCCCGAACAGGTGGCCGAGGACGCGGCCGACATGCGCCGCCGTGCTGCGGAAATCGGGCGCGGCGACCTTCGTTTCGGCCTCAGGCTCCACGTGATGTGCCGCGAGAGCAAACGCGAGGCCCGCCGCGCCGCGGAGGCTTTGCTCGATGAGAGCGCGCTCGAGAACACGAGGATGTGGGCCGACCAGCGGAACCGCTCCGAGAGCGAGGGCCAGCGCCGCATGAACGAGTTGTATGAGGGCGGATCCCCCTGGCTCACGGATACCCTCTGGATGGGGGTGAACAAGGTGCGCTCGGGTGCGGCCGCCATGCTGGTCGGCACGCCGGAGATGCTGGCCGCCGCACTCAGGGAATACGTGGACTTAGGCGTACGCAACTTCATCCTCTCCGGCTGGCCGCATCTGGAGGAAGCCGGGATTTTCGGGCGCGAGGTGATGCCGCTCTTAAAAGACACGAACCCCGCGCGGCTCGAATACGCAGACAGCGACCCCGCGCCCTCCCCCATTACGAGGTAAGGACAAACGATGAACTACCGCGTCTTCGATGCCCGCGAAATCGACCACTCCCAAATCTACCGCCTGCTCATCGGCTCCGTCGTGCCCCGGCCCATCGCCTGGGTGAGCACGATAAGCGAGGCCGGCGTTCCGAACCTCGCCCCCTTCAGCTTCTTCACCATGGTGTCGCACCAGCCGCCGATGGCGTCGATCTCCGTCGGCGAGCGCGAGAACAAGCCCAAGGACACCGCGCGCAACATCCTGGACACCAGGGGCTACGTCATCCACACGGTGGTGAACGGCTGGGAGGAGGCGATGAACGTCTGCGCGGGCAACTACGCGCCCGAGGAGAGCGAGTTCGAGGCGGCGGGCCTGGAGACCGTGCCCGCAGACCTGGTCGACGCGCCCCGCATCAAGGACGCCCCCGTGGCGATGGAGTGCCGCTTCGAGAGAATGATTCCCTTCGGTGAGGAGTGGGTGACGCACCTCATCATCGGGGAGGTGCTGCGCTGGCACGTACGCGAGGACCTGATACTCACCGATGAGGAGAAGGTATACATCGACCCCGCCAAGCTCCAGCCCGTGGGCAGGATGGGCGGCACGCGGTACTGCCGCACCCAGGACACGGTGGATATGCAGGGCCCCTGCATCATGCCGGACAGGGTGCAGCCCAACGACCCCGCGCAGAACGACTTGAAGGCGCTGAAAAAGGA
>WTGD01000355.1 GCA_011523725.1 Nitrospinota bacterium | reverse complement strand
ATATGACGATGTTCCACAGGCTCGGCGCGAGCACCGACATGAGGGCGATGGCGAGCAGGATGCCCGGGAAGGCCAGGAACACGTCGGTGACGCGCATGATCGCCTCGTCCCACACCCCGCCGAGATAACCCGCGATGCCTCCGATGATGACGCCCAGCAGCACGGATACCGATACGGCGGCGAAGCCCACCGTGAGCGACGTTCTCCCGCCGTGCAGGACGCGGCTCAGGATGTCGCGGCCCAGTTTGTCCCGCCCGAAGGGGTGCGCCGCCTCGGGAGCCGCCAGCCCTTGCGCCAGCTCCATCTCATAGGGGTCCTGGGGCGAGAGGAGGGGGGCGGCCAGGGTAACGATGAGCAAAAGGGCGATGATGCCCCCGCCCAGGTAGATGGACAGGCCGCGCCTCATGTGAGCCTCACGCGCGGGTCGAGCCAGGCGTAGGCGATGTCGGCCAGAAAGTTCGCGGTCACGTAAACGGCGGCGATGAAAAGCACGCAGCCCTGCACGAGCGGGTAGTCGCGAGACGCGATGGCCTGGATCACCAGGCGGCCCACGCCGGGCCAGGCGAAGACGGTCTCGGTGATGATGGCGCCCGAGAGGAGGGCGCCGAGCTGGAGGCTCAGGATCGTGATGAGCGGCAGGCACGCGTTCTTGAGGGCATGGAGCCAGAGCACCCGCCTCTCCGTGATGCCCTTCGCGCGCGCCGTGCTGATGTAGTCTTGCGGCAGCACTTCCAGCAGGCTAGAGCGCGCCATGCGCATCAGTATCGGCGAGAGCGCTGCGCCGAGCGTCACGGCGGGGAGGATGAGGCTCAGAAACCCCTCCCGGCCCGAGACGGGGAACCAGCCCAGCTCGATGGAGAAGACGATGATGAGCAGCGGCCCGAGCCAGAAGACAGGCATGCTCGCGCCCGCCACGGCGAGAAGGCCGGCCCCCAGGTCGAGCGCCGTGCCCTGTCTTCGCGCGGCGGCGATTCCCAGCGGGAGCGAGATGAGCAGCGCGACGGCCATCGAGGCGAGCGTGAGCTCCGCCGAAGCATAGGTGCGCTCGAAAATGATGGCCGAGACCGCTCTTTTCTGGTGGAGCGAGGTGCCGAGATCCCCCCGCAGCAGTCCACCCATGTAGTCGGCGTATTGAACGCCCAGGGGCCTGTCCAGCCCCAGCGTCTTTCGCAGTTGCTCGCGCTGGGCGGGCCGGGCCGTTTCGCCCAGCATCAGGTCCACCGGGTCGCCCGGCAGCACCTGGGTGACGATGAAGACGAGCGTCGTCACCCCCCACAGCACGGGGATGAGCAGCAGAATGCGTCTTAAGAGAAACTTTCTCATCTATCGCCCCGCCGCCGGGGAGAGGGTGGCTCTCGCGAGCGAGATGAAATCCGCATCCGGATATACCCGGTAGCCCGATATGCGCCTGTCGAAGACGGCCACGTTCACGCTGTGCCAAAGGTTGATGTAGGGAAGCTCACGGCCCAGGATGCGCTGCGCCTCGCCGTAAGCGCGGGCGCGAACCCCGGTATCGGCGGACTGGTGGGCCTCTTCCAGGAGCGCATCCACGTGCGCGTTTTTATAGCGGCCCCGGTTGAGGCCGGCCGGCGGGGTGAAGCGGCTGTGAAAGATGTAGCGGTAGATGTCGGGGTCCGATATGCCGACCCACGTCAGGCTGTAGAGCTGGAAGTTCCCGTTTCTGATGTCGCCGAAAAACGTGCCCCACTCGTAGGAGCGGATTTTCATCCGGATTCCCACGCGGGCGAGTTGATGGCCGAACACGGTGGCGATGCGGCGGCCCAGTTCGTTTTGCGAGGTCTTGTAGACGAGCGTGAAGCGCGGCGCGGGCCCCGGCCCGTCGGGGTCGGGAAAGCCCGCCGCATCGAGGAGCCTCATGGCCAGTTCCGGGCGGTGCGCATAGCGCGGGAGACCTTCCTGGTGCGCCCAGTGATCCGGCGGCAGCAGGCTGTCCGCCTCCTGGACGAGGCCCTTGTGGATGAAACGCACGATGGGTTTTCTGTCGATGGCGTGGGCGATTGCGCGCCGCACCTCGAGTCTGGAGAGAACCGGGTCGCTCAGGTTGAAGCCGATGTAGGTGAAGTTCGTGCCCAGGCGCTTTCGTATCCTGAGCCGCTTGTTGTTGATGAAGCGCGGCAAAATGTCGGGCGAAAAGGCATTCTGGAGGAAATCGACGCCCCCGCTTTCGAGTTCCAGGACGCGGATGGTCTCCTCGGGCAGTATACGGAAGACGAGGCGCTCATAAGCGGGTTTGCCGGCGAAATGGCCGGGAAACGCCTTGAGGGTGATTCGCTCGTCCGGCGTGAACTCCACGAACTCGAACGGGCCGGACCCGACGGGTTTTTGGGCGATGCGGCTACCGGCCTCGCGCGCGCTTTTGGGCAATATGCCGACCATCAGGGATTCCGCGAACGAGGCGGAGGGTTCTTTCAGGTGAAAGACGACGCTGTGCGGCGTGGGCGTTTCGATGCGCGCGAGTTCCTTGAGACCCGCCGCCTTGGGGGAGGCGAGGGAGGGTTCCCGAATGGAGTCGAAGGTGTATTTCACGTCGGATGCGGTGAGGGCCTCGCCGTTGTGGAACCGCACCCCGCGCCTGAGTTCGAAGCGGTGGACGAGGGGCGTGGGCCGCTCCCACTTTTCGGCGAGTTCCAGGACGGTGCGGCCCTCATGGTCTTTCGTTATCAGACGGCTGAAGATGAAACGCAGCACCTTCGAGGAAACGGCGTCTTGCGCCAGCCTCGGGTCGAGTTGCGTGGGGTTGGTTCCGATGCCGACGACGATGGCGTCGCCTTTGGTTGTGTCCGTCTCTCCGCAAGCGGATAAGATTGCGCACGCCAGCATGAGGGCCACAAGAGCAAGCGATTTGTTTCTCACCTGAGCATACCGGCGGGCGGGAGACATTTGGAGATTCGCATACGCCGCGCCCCATCGTCAACGCGGCGCGCCCTCGTGGTTTACAGCCCGTTCCGGGCGGATTAAGATTCGCTTCGGCGGTGGTTCATTGACTCGATGACCTGGAGGTTTTCCCCGATGAGATGGAGCAGGTGTCAGTTCAAGCGAACTTTGCGTCTTGCGGCGATGGCGCTCGCTTTCTTCATAAGTGTGAGCATGGTGGTTGCCGCGCCGTTCGATGAGAATCGCCCCAAGGTGGGGGATAAGGCGCATGCGTTCGAGATACAGGGTTTCAAACTGTCCGACCTCGAGGGCAGGAAGAACCTCGTCATGGTTTTCTATCGGGGGCATTTCTGAGTCATCTGCCAGCGGCAACTCGTCGAGTTCCAGCGAAATTCCGGGAAAATTCACAGGCTCCAGACCGAAATCGTCGCCGTCAGCGCGGACAACGCACTTGAAATGAACAAGACGACGCGGGAGTTGGGCATTCGGTATCTCCTGATATCGGACCCGAAGAAGCGGATTATCAAACGCTTCGGGGTGCTGCATCCGAGAGAGGGGATCGCCCGGCCCGCCACTATCATCATCGACAAGAACGGCGTGGTTCGCTACGTTCACGTGGGTAAATACCCCAGCGACCGCCCGACGGTTCAGCAAGTGATGCAGGCCCTCGCTTTTTTGTGAGAATGATACCCGGCATTCCCGCCCCCGCCCGGCGCGTGACGGACACCGAATATGAGAATCATGGGACAGGATTCAGCGGGCCGGTTTTTGAGATTTTCCCTGTGGGCGGTTGTTTTGTGCCTCATCGCCTTGTCCGCGGCGGACGCCCTCGCCGCGAGAAAAAAGCGCGCTCCGAAAAAAGGCCTCGTCTCGAAGGCCGCTTTCCAGGCCAGGGTGAGACGCGCCATAAAAAGGCAGTGCGTCCGCCCCGGACGTCTGGGTCTTTTCATTCGTTCGATTTCCACCGCGCAGACGCTTTACTCCCATAACGCCGCCACGAGGCGAATCCCCGCGTCGAACGTCAAACTCTTCACGGCCGCCGCCGCGCTCGCGCGCCTGGGGCCGGACTACCGGTTCGCCACCGATTTCTACGCGAAGGGAAAGGTTCGGGGCGGCGTCCTCCGGGGAGACCTTTATCTCAAGGGCTACGGCGACCCGCTTTTCGTGCATGAGAAGATGCGCGACTTCGTGCGGAGGCTCAAGCTGCGCGGCGTGCGGCGCATCGAGGGCGACCTGGTGGCGGACGACACCTTTTTCGACGACAAGAAGCATGGCCGGGGTTGGCGCGTGGGCCGCTCCATCCGGCCGTATCTGGCGCCGCACGGGGCGTTGTCCCTGAATTTCGGTCTCGCGAACGTGCTCGTGGCCCCGGGCGATAGAGTCGGCGGCCCGGCCAGGGCGAATCTCGAACCGTCCTCGCGCGCACTTCGTCTCCAGGCGAAGGTGAAGACTTCGCGCAGGCGGTTGAAAATCCGCCTCGGGCGCAGACGCTCGAAGGGAATAGACGTCGTTCAGATCAGCGGCTCGTTTCCGGCGGGAAGCAGGATGCGGACGTACCGGGTGCCCGTCACGGATCCCACCGCCTTCACCGCAGGTGCAGTCGCCGCCGAGTTCGAGAGGCAGGGAATCGCCTTGAGGGGCGGGATACGGCGAGCCGCAACGCCGCCCGATGCGAGGCTTCTGGCAAGACACCTCTCGCCGCCCCTGAGCGAGGTGGTGAGCGGGCTCAACAAGTTCAGCAACAATTTCGTGGCCGAACAGGTTCTCAAGACGATGGGCGCCGAAACGCACGGCGCACCGGGCACGGCGGAAAAGGGCCTGCGCGTCATGCGGGATTTTCTGCTCTCGGTCGGCGTATCGGCGAAGGAGATCGCCCTCGCAGACGGTTCGGGCTTGAGCAGGATGAACCGCGCCTCGCCGCGCTCTCTGGCTGTCCTGCTCGAAGCGGCGCACAACGATTTCAGGTTGCGGCCCGAATTCATGGCGTCGCTGGCCGTGTTCGGCGTAGACGGGACGGTGAAGAAAAGACGCCGCCGGGGAGTCGATTCGCGCCGGGTGCGGGTGAAGACGGGCGTGTTGAACGGCGTGCGCGCCTTCAGCGGATACGCGTCCGCCGGAAACGGCGAAATTCTCGCTTTCTCCATTCTCATGAACGGGAACGCCTGCAGGCCCAAAAGCCTCACGGGTGAGTTGGTGCGCTCGATGGCTGCTTTGAACCGGAGTTTTTCAAACCCCGTGAACGCTCATCTCAAGGGGGCTCGAGAGATAATGGCGCGTCCCATGCCGAAGCCCTCCGTCCGGGACGGGTGGCGCAGGCGCTCCTCTCCGCGCCCGGGCCCGGACGGGGAGGATGAATTCGAGGAACTCGGCCCGGGAATCGTCCCGATCGCCGAATCGCCACAGGATGATTCCCCCGATGAATCACCTGCAGGGGCGGCTCCGGCGGAGGGCGGCGCCGCGTGGCCCTCGAAGAGCGGCCCGGGCGGGCGAAGTCGTGAGTGATAAATGAGCAATGCGCTTGTTCGGAGTCGTCTCTCCCGGCACAGCGGCTGCGGGCGAAACAGGGGAGGATGAAGGGCCGATGAGCGATTCCACAGGCCCGCCCGCCTTCCCCCACAAGTGGACCATACGCTCCGTCGATAAAGAATCCGCCGAAAAACTTTCCCGGGAATTGAACGTCCCCCCCTTGATGGGCAGGCTCCTCACGCAAAGGGGAATCCAACACCCCGATGAGGCGCGCAAGTTCCTGGACGCCCCCCTGGCGGGACTGCACGATCCGTTCCTGATGAAAGGGATGAAAGAAGCCGTCTCCCACCTCGTGGAGCGGGTAAGAAACCGCCGCCCCATAGGCGTTTATGGGGATTACGACGTGGACGGCATCTCCGCCACGGCGCTCCTGTGCCGGTTTTTCTCCCAGTTGGGCGTCAGGGCGCCCTACTACATTCCGAACCGCCTGGACGAGGGATACGGCCTGCACCGCAAGGGTCTGGCGAAGCTCAAGGAAGCGGGCTGCGAAACGGTGGTGACGGTTGATTGCGGAATCAGCGCGCACGCCGCCGCGAAAGAAGCCGAAGAGATGGGCGTGCGCCTCATCATCACCGATCATCACCGTCCGCCCGATGAGTTGCCGCCCTCCGTGGCCGTGGTGAATCCCCGCCAGCGAGGTTGTGAATATCCCTTTCGGGGGCTCAGCGGGGTCGGGGTGGCGTTCAAGCTCATCACCGCCGTCAGGAGGCGCTTGCATGAGGACGGGTTCGAGACGCCGCTGCCGAACCTCAAACAGCACCTGGAC
>WTGD01000291.1 GCA_011523725.1 Nitrospinota bacterium | reverse complement strand
GGAAAAAGCCTGGTCATCGGCATCACGGGTCCCCCCGGCGCGGGCAAGAGCACGCTTTCCGATCAACTGATCGCCCATTATCGCGCACAGGACAAAAGAGTGTGCATCATTGCCGTTGACCCGACGAGTCCGTTCACGGGCGGCGCCATTCTGGGCGATCGCATCCGGATGGGCAGGCACAATACGGATCCGAAAGTCTTCATCCGCAGCATGGCCACGCGCGGCCATCTGGGCGGACTCGCCCGCGCGACGGGAGAGGCGCTCTGCGTCATGGACGCCATGGGTTGGGACGTCGTGATCATCGAGACCGTGGGCGTGGGGCAGGGCGAGGTGAACATCATGCAGTGCGCGGACGTGGTCGTGTTGCTCCAGACGCCCGGCGGAGGAGATCACATACAGGCGGCGAAGGCGGGAATTCTGGAGATCGGCGATATTTTCGTCGTGAACAAGGCGAAGCGGGACGGCGCGGACCGGGCAGTGAAGGAAATCGAGGAAATGCTGGATTTCAAGTCTCATCCCGGCGATGCGAACGCATGGAGACCCCCCGTCCTGAAGACGGAAGCGCTCACGGGCGAGGGAACGGAGGAATTGGCCGCGCAGATCGAGGCGCGCATGGCTTTCTTGCAGGAACATCCTGATGAGGCCGGACGCCTAGGACGAGAGCGCGCCCGAATCACGCTCGCGGAGGTGATGAAAGAACTCGCCGTAGAGCGCCTGGGAGACGGCGTGAGAGGCGGGCAGGAGCTGGATGAGCTCCTGGACGCCATCGCCGCGCGAAGAGTGGACCCCTACAGTGCGGCCGAGAAGATTCTGGGCGCATGAGGAGAAAGCCATGAAGGATGGGCGGGCGTTCCGGATCGTGTTGAGCACGGCGGGTTCCGAGGAAGAAGGGGCGCGGATTGCGAAATCACTGGTCGAACAAAAGCTGTGCGCCTGCGCCAATCTGGTGCCGGGGGTTCGCAGCTTCTACCGCTGGGAGGGGGCGGTTCAGGATGATGCGGAAGTCCTGCTCATCATTAAGACCACAGGGGAAAACCTGCAGGCCCTCTCCGATCATCTGGCGGAAATCCACGGCTACGACGTGCCGGAGGTGCTGGCCATAGCGGTCGATCAGGGCAGCGCGTCCTATCTCGAATGGCTGGCGGAGAGTTGCGCCGACTAGCGCGCCTTGTTTTCTCGCCTCACATTTCCCGAGAGGGAAGGTTGTTTCAAAGAATAGAGAGATATTTGTTGAGTTCGAAATCCGAGACATGGGCGCGGTAGGGCTCCCATTCGAGTTTTTTGTTCTCGATGAATTTATCGAACAACTGGTCGCCGAACACGCCTCGCAGGAAATCGCTCCCCTCGGCCAGCAACGTGGCTTCATGCAGGCTGCCCGGCAGTCTTCTGATGCCTTGCTTCTTGCGCTTCTCCTCGCTCATCTCGAAGACGTTCTCCTCCACGGCCGGGACCGGGGGCAGGCCCTCCTCGATTCCCGCCATTCCGGCCGCCAGCATGCAGGCGAACGACAGGTAGGGGTTGCACGCCGAATCCGGCGAGCGCAACTCGATTCGCGTATCCGATTCCATGCCCTTGCGCGTACTGGGGATGCGGATCAGATCGCTGCGGCTCTTGTGCGCCCACGTAACGAAGGCGGGCGCCTCGAAGCCGGGGACGAGGCGCTTGTAGCTGTTCACCCACTGGTTGAGGACGAGCGTCATCTCGGGGACATATTTCAAAAGGCCGGAGATGAACGCCTGGCACGTATCCGAGAGGCCGCCGGGTTTTTCGGGGTCGTGAAACGCGTTCGCCGAACCCTGGAACAAGGAGAGATGGGTGTGCATGCCGTTTCCGTTTTCTTCGGAGAGCGGTTTGGGCATGAAGGTGGCGTAGACGCCGTGCCGCATGGCGACCTCCTTGACGACGAGCCGGTAGGTCATCGCGTTGTCCGCCATGGTGAGCGCATCGCCGTAGCGCAAATCGATTTCATGCTGGCTGGGACCGACCTCGTGGTGGCTGTATTCGACGCCAATCCCCATTTTCTCGAGGTTCAAAACCGTCTCGCGCCTCAAATCGCTCGCGATGTCCAGGGGAGTGAGGTCGAAGTATCCGCCCCGGTCGAGTGTTTCTATCGGCTGCTCGGGGGCTTCGACGTAGTAGTGCTCATATTCAACGCCCGCGTAGCACGTAAATCCCTTCTGCGCGGCGCTCTCGCGGGTGCGCCTGAGCACATATCGCGGGTCGCTCTCATAGGGGTTGCCGTCGGGATCCTTGATGTCGCAGAACATTCTCGCCACGGCGCCGCCGTCCTGCGGTCGCCAGGGCAGCACGCAAAACGTCGTGGGATCGGGGTGGGCGAACATGTCGCTCTCCTCGATGCGCGCGAAGCCCTGTATGGCGGCCCCATCGAAAAGGTGTCCCTCGTAAAGTGCGTTTTCGAGTTCTTCGATGGTGATGGCGAAACTCTTGAGGAAGCCCAGGATGTCGGTGAACCACATGCGGATGAAACGCACGCCGAGTTCGCGGGCCTGGTTGATTACGAATTCTCGATCTTTATCATCGAATGCGTCAGGCATGGTGCACTCCCGATGAAGCGGTGTTTTTCGTCAAAGCAATTCAGCCTATATCGTGAATGTTACGTATTGGTTTCGGGGCGACATTTTTTCATTGCATCGAAAAAGACGCAGAGCTGCAGGTATCACGACGATTCCCCGATGAATTTGTACCCGACCCCCCGCACCGTGGAAATAAACGAATATCCCTTGACCTCGATTTTTGCGCGGATGCGGCGAACGTGAACGTCGACCGTCCTCGGGCCACCGAGATAGTCGATCCCCCAGACGAGGTTCAAGAGCTGCTCCCTGTCGAAGACGCGCTCGGGGTTTTTGATGAGGTGCTTCAAGAGCTCGAATTCGCGGTAGGTCAGGTCGATCAACTCGCCATCGAGCCTGATCTCGTAGCGGCTCTCATCGAGCGTCAAGCCCTTGCTCTGGAGGGTGCGGCCTCCCTCGGAATCCTGCCCCGAGCGATGGCACAGGTTGCGGACGCGATACAGGAGTTCTTCCTCCCGGACGGGTTTCACGAGAATGTCGTCGGCCTCGCTCGGCGCGCGAGCCACGGCGAGGCGGTCCGGCTCGAGGAGCAGGAGGATCGGCAGCGTGGTCCAGTTCCGGATTTCCTCGACTTTGGGCAAAGCAGGGGCATCATCGAGCAGGATGAGGGCCAGGCCCCTGGCGCGCACTTCCTGCAAGGCCGTGGTTTCGTCCTGAACCATCTTGCAGAAATGGCCCTCTCGCCTCAGGGCGCGCCCGAGCGCGTCTGCGAATCCGTTGTCTGCCGTGTAAATCAGTAAATTCGCCAATTCCGTTCCCTGTCCACGAAAGCAGGTCAATAAAAGTGCAATTTATACAACTAGATACGGTGCGAAGAAAAGAGGGGGGCTTATATGCGCGCGATCTTGTTCGTCATGTCGATCAGGCTGTCGAGGTTGTGGGCCGCCAGGAATTCGTCGCAATAGGGCAGGGCCGTTCTCATACCCCTGTCGATCGGTCGGTAGCCGGGACTGCCCAGGAGAGGATTGAGCCAGAAGAGCTTGTAGCAGATTTTCTTGAGGCGGTTCATTTCCTCCGCCAGCGTGTCCGTATCGCCCCGGTCCCAGCCGTCCGATATGATGATGACGATGGTGCGGCTGTTCAGGATGGTTCTGCCGTACTCGTAATTAAAGGTTTTGAGACAGTTGCCGATCTGCGTGCCGCCGCTCCAGTCGTGTACTTCCATGGAGAGGCGCTTGAGGGCGGTGTTCACGTCCTTATGCCGCAGATAGGGCGTGGCGTCCGAAAGACGCGTGCTGAAGACGAACGTGCGCAGCGATTTGATCTCGTTCTGCAGGCTGTAGAGAAACTGAATCAGAAACTGGCTGTAGCTGTCCATCGACCCCGACACGTCGCAGATGAGCACGATCTGGGTTTTTTGTATCTTCCTTCTGCGGCGGAAGAGTTTCAGTACCTCGCCGCCCGAGCGGACGCTTCTCTTGACGCTTCGCCGCATGTCGATTTCGGGAGAGCGCATATCGGGCCGCTTGCGTCGGCTGATTTTGGTGGCGAGCTTGGGGACGAGCTTCGCGATGAGGCGCCTGAGTTCGGCGACCTGGTCCATGTTCAGGGCGGAGAAATCCTTGTCCGATATGACTTCGGCGGGGCTGTAGGAGGGCACACCCTCATCGTCATCTCCCTGCTCGCCGGGTTCGGCGGCGCTTTCGACGTCATCTTCAGACGGAAGCCCTGGGTTTTCCTGCCCTTCGCCCTCGGCGTCCGATTCGCCTTCTTCCGATGAACCGCCGCCTTCGCTGGCCTGCCCTTCACCCTCTTCTTCGAACTGCGTGTCCACCTGCACCGATTCGTCACCCGTGTAGGGATTTCCCTCCTCGTCGAACCAGTACTGCCGGAACACGGCGTCGAATATCATGCTCTCATCCTGACTGGAGATGAGATTCGACTTGCTGGCGATATAGATGTTGTCGAGATTCGTGGAATCGAGCGAGTCGAAGCAGCGGAATACGTCGATGATGCGGCCGGAGGTTATCTTGAGGCCCGCGCGCCTGAGGATTCGGCAAAAGCCGATCATTTCACCCTTGAGGCCCCGGCCTTTTACGCGAATCCGGCGTTTGGGAAGCGTGCCTTGCACGATGGGACGGATGGAAGACGCCATGGAGTTTCCGGATCAGGCGTCGGGCGCCAGTTGCGCCGTCGCCACCATGCTGTCGAGACCGTCACTCTCCACGCGCTTGATGTCGTCCTGATATTTCAGGATGCAGCCGATGGTCTCCCGCACGGCGTCGGCGTCCAGTTCATTGCGGTGCAGCGCGAGGAGCGCCTGCGCCCAATCGAGGGATTCGGCCACGCCGGGACGCTTGTAGAAATCCATCTGCCTCGCCTGCGTCATGAAGCGCGAGATTTGCTCCGCCAACCGCTCGCTGACCCCGGGCACTTTCGTCGTGATGATCTCCACTTCTTTCTCGAAGGAGGGATAGTCGACCCACAGATACAGGCAGCGGCGTTTGAGCGCGTCGTGGATCTCGCGCGTCCGGTTGCTGGTGAGCACCACCAGAGGCTTGCTGGCCGCCCGGACGGTTCCCATCTCCGGGATCGTGATCTGGTAGTCGGAGAGGATTTCGAGCAGGAACGCCTCGAATTCCTCGTCCGAGCGGTCGATTTCGTCGATGAGCAGGACCACCGGCTTGTCTTTCGAGCGCAAGAGCGCGCGAAGAAGGGGGCGTTCGATAAGGTATTGCTCGCTGAAGATGTCTCTTTCGATCTGCTTCGCGTCCGAATCCCGGCCTTCTTCCATCTTGATGTGGAGGAGTTGTTTCGCGTAGTTCCACTCATAGAGAGCCGAGTTCGCGTCGAGACCCTCGTAGCATTGCAGGCGGATGAGTTCGGTATCCATCGCGCTCGCGAGCACCTTGGCGAGTTCGGTTTTGCCTACGCCTGCCTCGCCTTCGAGGAAAAGGGGCTTTTCGAGCTTCGTGGCCAGGAAGAGGGTGGTCGCCAGGGTTCTGTCGGAGATGTAGTCGAGTTTACGGAACGATTCCTGCACGTCTTCGACGTTCAGGAATCCTTGTTCAGAACCCTTTTTCTTTTTGGTCGAGTTTGTTGAGGCTGTCACGTTTATTTCCTTTTTCCTTTCTTCGAGGAAAGTTCTTCAGCCGCCGCCTCGATCGCGTCGATAATCTTCACGTAGCCGGTGCACCGGCAAAGGTTTCCTGCGATGCCGGCCTTGATTTCGTGTCGGCTGGGATTCGGGGTAAGGTCGAGCAACTCCTTCGCGGCGACTATCATTCCCGGCGTGCAGAAACCGCACTGAATGGCGCCGTGCTCGATGAATTTTTGCTGTATCGGATGGAGGTTGTCCACCGTTCCGATGCCCTTGACCGTCGTGATTTCACGGCCTTCCGCCTGGACGCCGAGCGCGCAGCACGCGTTCATCGCCAGACCGTCCAGAAGAATCGTGCACGCGCCGCAATCGCCCGCTTCGCAGCCGTTCTTCACCTCGGTGAAGCCCAAATCGCGCAGCAGATACAGCAGAGTGGTGTGCGCGGGCACTTCGGCGCTGACTTCCTGACCGTTCACCGTGAAGGAAATGGGCAGCTTCTTGGGCGGCACGTATGCGGGTGCGCTCGATTTTCCGGTTCGCTTCGATTTGCTCGCTGTAGCCA
>WTGD01000390.1 GCA_011523725.1 Nitrospinota bacterium | reverse complement strand
GAGTTGGGGAAACTCATCGAGATGATACCGGCGCAGGAAACGCCCGAACGGATAGATTCTCGGATCGTTTTCCTTCGTGGACATGGTTCCCTGCGGCTGGCCAGCATTCACGCGCATGGTCCTGAATTTATAGAGAGTGAACAATCTGCCACCTTGGGTAACACGAACCTGAGAATAGAATATCGGCCCTTCGCTCACGAACTTGATCAGAATGGCGAGCAGAAGTCCAAAGGGAGCGAACAAGATTAGAGCCGAGATGCTGAATCCCAAATCAAACGCACGCTTGCATAGGTGCTGACGTCGGCTCAATACCTGTCCGCTCTTGAAGACGGATAATTTCCCGCTACCGGAAATAGACTCCAAAGGAACGCGGTTTTTCATGAGATTGCTCTTTTTCGCTTTACATTCAAACCGAATTTCCATATATTCGAACGAATAGCGAAAATATAACGAAAATACTGCCGCGCGGTCGAAACAAAATTCATAATCCACCGTACGGGCAGAAAATACGACACGGCTTCACGCAAGGCAAAACGGATGAGAACGAAGAAAGAATCAGGGCGTAAAACGAATTGCCGACTGTTTCCGACGTACTTTGGGGGAAGTTGATGAAATTTGGATTTTCCTTCCATCGCAGAGGGCACTAGCCCACAACCCTGGTTGTTGGATGAGGGGAGTGATAACGAAAACACATGAGCGTCGAACCCTCACGAATTTTGGCGCAAAAGCGAGTCTGAGTCCTCGAGCCTTTTACGGGCTGGTCGGCACACAATCCAAAATCCATGGAGTGTGGTTTCACGCCTATTCCGACATTGAGGGAGCCGTGTTGTATTCAGCGAGCAGCCCGTGAATCTACGCGCATGAACTGTATGCCAAGAGGCATAGTGTGATGAAAAACCGGAGTTGTCAACTTCAAGCGAAGCAAAAGAATTTTGAGGCATATACGTTTTTATCGATCATGAAGGCGTGAGATTTTCGGTCCCTTTCAAGAAAGTCTCCGTCTCCTGGAGGCCATTTTCCTTTGATGAATCCTTCGTTCCTGGCATATGGCGCCATGGCCATCGGCGCGGCTGCGATCATCGGGTCGAGCCTATACAACCTCGGAGCCGGGGGAGCACTGTTCTTGTTCCTGAACCCGCTCGTGAACATTGAGGTCGCCTTCGGTGATATGGGAAGAAGCATCTCGTACGACAAAATGGCGATCTTGGCATTGGCTTTGGGCTTTGCGTGGCATGTTCTGAGAAACAAAAAACGCCTCAGTCTCCAAAGCCAACCGCTTTTTTGCTACATATGGCTCGTCTACATCGCTTGGAGTCTCGTGGCGGCATGGCTGAACGGCGCTCCTCTGAAACAACAATTCTGGGGCCTTGCCGAAACGAGCGCCTATTTCATCACATTTCTCGTTTTTCAAATTATCTGTGCGAACGGCGCATCCCGCAACCGGATACCGAAAGCCACCCTATATGGCGGTGTCATCATGCTGGCGGCGGTCTTGCTCCAGAATCTGGCCTATCAAATCACCTGGAAAATCTGGGGGCCGCATCATGTTTTTAGTGCCGATTTGCTGTACTCGCCATTTCCCCGGGTATTCTTTTATTCCCGGCCCGGTCCGATAGGACATCCGAATTTTCTGGCTGCCTATCTGGTTCTATGGGCGACTCTTTATCCACTGCTTTTCCGCACGCTTTCACGCCCGGCGGCGTCCGCCATCCTCGTCGCGCATCTCGTCGCATTGGCGTTGACGGGCAGCTATGGGGGGGTATTGGGCTTCGCCGTCTGCTGTTCGGTGGTGTTTTATTTCACGAAGCAATGCCCCACGAGCATGACTTCCGGTCGCATTTCCTTCACCGGCAGCCGCCTCTTCCGGCACTTCCTGGCAGCTTCCTTGATTTTATCGATAGGCGCCGTCGCCGCCACTGACGAAGACTTCATGGACCTATCGCTGCTCCCTAGAATCTATATCTATCAAATCGGCGGAAAAATGCTTGCAGAGCGTCCTCTGGCGGGCCACGGAAACGGCCTCTTCCCCCAGGCGTTTCAGAAAAGCGAGAGCGCTTACATCAAAAGCCAGGGACTGAAAGCACCGCCATGGCGAGTGAAGGATTCCGATTCAGGGAGAACTGATAAGTCCCGGGACCGGGGCGAGGTACACCTCAACGATAGGGACCAAAATCTCTCGCCGCTTTCGGCCCATTCCTCTTATCTCAAAGCATTCGTCGAAACAGGTTTTCCGGGAGGCTTTCTGTTCCTGTGCCTGATCGCGGGAGGACTCATCGAGGTGTTTTCTCATCTGAGGAAAACGGGGCGGCTTTCGATACGCTCACCCGAAGCCTGGGGATGGGCCGCCTGCATCGGCGTATGTTTTCAGGCCGGAGCCGAGAACATCTTCTCGTCTCCCAAAATTTCCGTTCTCTACTGGGCCGTCACAGCGTATTGCCTGACGGCGAAATCCACACGCTCAGAAAATCCATAGCCGCCTCTGTATGACTTCGTTATAAAGGTAACGGAGAAAACGAAAAAGGACAGCATACAGCCAATAGGGATAAAAATGTGCCGTGGTGGAAACGGCAACGAACAAAGCGGCAATAGTGGAGAAGATGACGGCGAAAGGCATCATAAGGCGGAGTGAATCTTCATGTATCGGCAAGCGCATGATTCTGAAAGAATACTTCACGCCCGTTGTTAGCATGGCCATCAATAAAACGAGGCCCAGCAATCCCAAGTCCACGATAAAGTTCATCGGCAGGCTGTGCAGGGAAACCGGCACGCTCTTTCTCGGGTTCTCCTGAAACAAATCCGAAGTCGACCATCCCCGGATACCCGATTCATACCGGGTGATATCGCCATAAAAATACGCAGACATCCTGGCCGGCGTATCCTTGGAATATCCATAGAAGAATCCCTGCCGCGGCCCGCCCCCTAAAAAAGGACGCTCGAAAAACACATCCACCGCTCGCGCGTACTGAAAGAGCCGCTCTTTCACGCTCATCGAGAGATTCGATGCCTCGAGGAACTCTCCCCGCACCCTCGTTCCCACCATCACCGAGACGCCGATGCACGCGAGGAAAACCAACGCCGTGAGAAAAGAAACGAAAAAAGACTTCATCTTCTTCTTTGCGCCCGGGCGTCTTCTGAACTTCATGAAAAAGAGAATCAAAAGGAATGCGCCCAGGAAGAGCGCGAAAATCGGAACCCTGCGCCATGTGGAAAACACCAGGAGAATTCCGGTAAGCGACGCAAACAGATAGAACCAGCCGCCTCTTCTCCAGTAGAAGTAAAAGGCGGCACCCACCAGTATCAGCCCGAGTCTGCTGGCGACGATGTGGTGCCGGGCGAACATGCTGAGGAAAAACTGCCCCTCGTGATTGAGCGAATACGGATTGGGAATACGTAAATAATAGAAGAGAATGCTCTCGACACCCATCGCCAAGGCGATCCAGAACACACTCCCGAGCACGCGCTCGAACTCCTCTTTCCCCCACCGGTTGTTATGAATCAGATACCATACGAGCATGCCGTCGGCGTAGGGCACGGCGTCGGCCAAGAACCAATAGAAGGGAACCGACGTCTTGATGGGGTCGTCCCAAACATAGCCTTGGACTATCCCGGCCCAGAATATCAACCAGAACCAAAGGGTGGCGACGGCAAACCCCGGCGTCGGTTTTCTCGCCCCGAACCGAATGACTTCTACCGCCCACGCAGCACACAGCAAAACGAAAAGGAGCACGTAGACCTTATATGGACCCACGAATTGGCCCGGGAAATAGGAAACGTGCTCCCACGGGATGAGAAAATATATCGCATGCAGGCGAATGACCGCGTTGGTGAGTCGACGAGGAGAGGCGTTTGACGCCGTGCGGTCCACGCTCACGGAAAAACTACTCCCGCGTGTCCCGGCGTCTGGAAAAATAGCTTTTCTTCACCCACATGCGCACCTTGTGCGGCAACATGCGATATGAAAACCAAAGCGGCAACAGTGCCCGATACGAAAATCCGCCTCCCAGAGCGCGAATCGCCCTGTTTTGCAGCACTACCCCATCGAGCACATAGCGAAGCCTGGCGCCCCGCTCGAAGAACTGTCTCGCGTGGATCCTTTTTGCAGCCACAGGCACTTCCAAGGACCCGAGCTTCAATCCGTTTTCATATAACCGTACGTACAGGTCCCAATCGAGTTGGCCGGCGCGGCTCTCGTCATAGCCTCGGATTTGTTGCATCGCCTCGCCTCTCATGAACAACGACGTGTGAACCACGGGATTAAATAGCATGAGTTTTTTCCTCAGGTCGCTCAGCGAAGTCCTCGCCTTTTCCAATCCGAATGCGGGCCAACGTGGAACGTCTTCGGCATAAAAGGCGAACAAGGGAGAAACGACAGCAGAATAATCAGGGAAACGCTGCATCGCCGCTTTTTGAATTTCAAGTCTTTGGGGGTGAGACAAATCATCGGCATCATGGCGGGCGATAAATTCACCCCTGCTCTCGCGCACCCCGAGATTGAGTGCTCTCGCGAGTCCGATTCTTCCCGCCTCTATCAGGCGAATTCGGGGGTCGCGAAATTGCTTGACGATACGAATCGTATCGTCTGTGGAACCATCGTCGATGATGACGCACTCAAACTCAGGCTCCGTCTGCGCGAGTATGCTCTTCACGGCGTCTGCGATGTAGTCCTGAGCGTTGTAAGACGTCATCAAAACGCTTATCACTTCGAATTCCCTCCGTTGCGTCAAGCAATCACCTAGCGATGGGCGTCCAGCATCTCCCGAAACCAAAGCTCCAAAACCGCCAGAAACCAGATCAGGGGATAGGCGGACCCCCCTTCCTGGAAACGGGCGTATCGCCTGCGCACTTCATTGGGCGAGAAAATCCCTCTTCTACGAAGCGACTCCTCACTCAGAACATCTTCGAGGATTTCCCGCAAATCCCCCCTCATCCACTTCGCCATCGGAAGGGCGAAGCCCTGTTTTCTCCTGGTTGAAATCTCAGGGGGGATAACGTTGCGGAGCGAAGCCTCGAGCAATCTCTTCGGGTGCCCCCACCTTCTCTCCCACCCGGGCGGCAGGCCACAGACGAATTCCACAATGTGGTGATCGACGAACGGCACCCGTACCTCCAGAGAATGGGCCATGCTCATCGTGTCGGTATCCCGCAAGGTTCTCCACCCCATATACACCTGCATTTCGAGTTCACTCAGAACGCTCCAGGGTCTCTCGCCGACACGAACCAACGAATCGAGCATCGTCAAAATATCCTCATCCTCTTTCCACTCGCGGAAGTGGACCTGAAGTTCCGGGGAATACAAAGCCCTTTTCTCCTCGGGCCACAACAAAAGACGCGCCAAGGCGTACAATCCCAGCGGCGATTCCACCCATTGCAGCCGACGAAACTTTTCGATGCGCTCCAAAGGCATATTTGGGCCGAAGGGGAGCGTCAACGCGACAAGAGTCACGAGAGTTTTTCTCGCCGCCAAAGGCAACTTCCCCCACACGGTCGACCATCGCCACCAACGGGGTATGAAGCGAAATGTGTCATAACCCCCGAAAAGCTCATCCGCCCCGAGACCGGACAAGGCGACGGTAACACCGTCTTGCTTGGCCATCTGAGATACGTAATAAGTATTGACTCCATCGAAGCTGGGCTGATCCAGGTGCCGTATGATCCGGGGAAGCTCCTCCACCAATTTCGAGCCTTGGAGCACGAACTCGGTGTGGCGCGTTGAGAAGGATTGCGCGACCGTTCTCGCATATCGCCTCTCGTCGTATCCTTCCGGAGCGTCATCGAAACCGACCGAATAGGTTCTTACGGGTCTGTCCGCCTGATGCGACATCAGTCCCACAACCGCCGAAGAATCCAGGCCGCCGCTCAAAAAAACCCCCAGGGGGACATCGCTTATCTGGTGGAGTTCGACGCTTTCCTCCAGCAGCCCGAGCAGTCGGGGAAGGATATCCTCATCGGCACATCGCGTCGTTCCGGCCATCGGCATCTTCCACCACCGCTCGATAAATGCTTCGCTCTTCGTAATGCGCATTCGGTGCCCCGGAGGTAAAGCCTTTACGCCTTTCAACAGCGTGCGTGGGCCGGGAACAAAGCCCATGGAAAGGCTGAGGTCGAGAGCATTCAGGTCGAGTTCGGGACAAATAACGCCGCTTCTCACCAACGCCCCTAGTTCCGAGGCGAACGCCCACCCACCCGCAATCGGCGCGTAGTACAG
>WTGD01000205.1 GCA_011523725.1 Nitrospinota bacterium | reverse complement strand
CCATGTGGTTGTTGGTCCAGCCGTACCAGAGGGTGGGGTAGACCAGGACGCCTGCGCGCCGGCCCGCGTCTTGGGCGACGTGGTGCGCGGCGAGCGCGTCGTGGCCGATGGGCATGTGCGGGCCGTGCTGCTCCACGCTGCCCACGGGCAGAATCGCCATGTCGTTTCCCGAATCCAGGTATTCGCGCACCTCGCGCCAGCTTTTTTCATGCGCCCAGGGGGTTTCGGCGGCCTCCATGATGTATCTCCTCTCGTGTGGGTTCGACTAGAACAACAGGCTCCGCAGGCCCGGAAACAGCATGAACGCGCAAACGCCCGCACCAAGGCCCGCTAGCAGGTTTTTTCTCAAACCATAAAAGACGCCCACGCAGACCGCCAGACCCGCGAGGCGGTCGATGAGGTGCGATTCCGCGAGCGCGCCGCCGGGCAGCAGGATGATCTTCATCATCAGGCCGGTGGCGATGGCGTAGGCCACGCAGGTCACCCACTCGAAGACGGGGCTGTCGTCCTCAATTCGCCCCGCGACGAGCACCCCCATCCACCGCCAGGAATAGGTGCAGACGATGGCGATTCCCAATAAAGCCGCGGCGTCAGGCATCCCTCTTCCTCATTCTCTCGAACCCGAATGCGAGCGTTCCGGCCAGGACGCCGCCCGTGAGAAGCCCCCAGTCGGTGGAGACCGTATACCCCAGCGGCACGAGAGCGCAGCCGAGCGCCACCGAGGCCAGCACCGCGCGCCGGCTGCTCCGGGCGGCCAGCAGGAGCATGAAGAGCGGCGTGACGAGCATGAGCGCCCGCGCGATGAGGCCGGGCATCCTGGCGGCCATCGTATAGCCCAGGGCGGTGCCGAGGAGGCCTGCGGACATGCAGGCGGTCGTGAAGCCGAAGAAATAGGCCGTGCGCAGGCGCTTCTCCGTGACGTGGCGGCACATCTCGACGACCTGGACGAACGAGGTGACCGAGTTGATGTGCGCCATCACGTAATGCGCGGGTTCGACGCCCTGCCGGGTCCTCAGGAGCGGCATGAGGGCGATGGTGAGGGGGAACATCCGCACGTTGGCGATGGTGACCGAGGCGATGAGCGCGACGCCCCCGACGCCCGTGGCGAACAATTCGACGAAGGCCACCTGGCCCGGCGTGCTCCACATGCCGCCCGTCATGCCGAGCGCGATCAGGAGCGAGACGCCACTGTCCTTCGCAAGCGCGCCGAAGCCCGACATGGCGGCGAAAAGCCCGATGCCCGGCGCCTGGAGGCAGTGCTTCATCCCCTGGCGGAAATAGGCGCCCCATGTCTGTTCGGTGCGGCGAAAATCCATCAGGCGCTCATCAGCTTTTCGAGCTTGTCGGCGGCCTTGAGACCGTGGCCCGTCACGGGGACGACCACGGTGTCCGACGGCGTAATCTTTCCCTGCTCTCTCAAAAGAGCGAGTGCGGCGAAGGCGACGGCGCTTGTCGGCTCCATCAGGACCCCCTTCGCGCCGAACTCACGGAGCAGGGGAGGGATGGCCTCGTCTTCGGCGGCGACGAAGCTGCCCCCGCTCGTGCGGACGGCTTCCAGCATCTGTTTCCAGCGCACGGGCGCGGCGATGGAGATGCCCTCCGCCAGCGTGTCCTCGGGCGTTATCTCGGGGACGGCTCCCAGGTTCTCCTCCCACATGCGCACCATCGGCGCGCACCTCGCCGCCTGGGCCGCGAAGATTTTCGGCAGCTCGTCGATGTAGCCGGCGCGCAAGAGTTCCGAGAAGCCTAAGGAAGCGCCGAGCAGGGCCGAACCGTGCCCCGCGGGGGCGACGACGGCGTCGGGCGCCTTGCAGCCGAGCTGCTCCCACACCTCGAACGCCCAGGTCTTGGTGCCGTGGTTGAACCAGGGGTTCCAGAAGTGAGAGGCGTAGAAGCGCTCCTTGGCCGCTTCCATCGCGACGGCGGTGGATGCGGCCCGGGGGCCCGGGATTTTGTGGAGATTGGCGCCGTATGCGGTGATCTGCGCGCACTTGGCCTGCGAGGTGGAGGCGGGCGCGTAGATGTCGCACTCGATTCGGGCGCGCGCGGCGTAGGCGGAGACGGCGGCGGCGGCGTTGCCCGAAGAATCCATGAGCACCTGCGCGAGGCCCCACTCCTTCATCTTGCTCATGAGCACGGTGGCGCCGCGATCCTTGAACGAACCGGTGGGGAACAGGAAATCGAGCTTGCAGAGGATTTCCGCGCCCCCGAAAGGGAGGGGGACGAGCGGCGTCACCCCCTCGTTCATGGTGACGATGTTCGCATCGTCCTCAATCGGAATCGCTTCGCGGTAGCGCCAGAGGGTGGCGGGTCGCGAGTCTAAGGATTCACGCGGGAAAATGGCGCTCGGCGCCACCTCCAGCGGCCCGCCGCAGCCGCACCGCCAGCGGGGTTCACTCGGGGGGTATTTCTCCCCGCAGTCGATACAGGCGAATTCCACGTCGCTCATTTTCCGGCGCCCGGTTTTCCATGTCCGCGTGTGGAACCGGGCGGACACTTGGGTCCGCCCCTACGGACATCCCGCGTATTTTAACGAACCCGTAGGGACAGGTCGCGACCTGTCCCTACAGTGGATGAGTGGTTTTGCTCGTCATTCCGGCGCATGCCGGAATCCAGGGACTTTGTCTTTTCGTCTTTGTATTTCGCCTTTTCCGATCTGAGCGGTGAGAACATGGAAGTCCCGAGCGTCTTGATCCTCATCGGCTCTGGATTCCGTCAAACCCTCCCGCATTGGTCGGGTCTGACACCGGGATGACGGCCACAGGCGAACCACGAGAAAACGCCCCTACGGAACAGGGGAGGGCGAAGATACCGCGGCGACCGCGCTCCTGGCCTACAGTTCGGATTCCTGGATGTCCGCCAGTTTCATGAGGTGTCTCTGCAAGCCGCGCTTGAGCGACGCGTCGCCATGGACCGGCACCGAGATGCGGATATCCGAACCCTGTTTCGCGTAAATGCGGTGACTGCCGCGCGAGCGCGCCAGTTTCCAGCCCTTCGCTTCCAATATGCGGCAAAAGCGCTTTCCACTGACGGATTTCACACGGCGATCTCGACGACCCTGCCCGCGCCTGAAACTTCCACCTCCCGGACGTCCACGGAGAGGCATCCCTCGACCGCCTCGTAGAGATTGCTCAACAATTCCTCGAACGTATCTCCTTGCGTCGCACACCCGGGGACGGCCGGCACCTCGGCCCAATATCCACCTTCTTCCGCCTCGTGAACGACTACTTTGAGTTTCACGGTTTCCCCTCCTTTCGCTCGACGTCGGTCATATTCAGCAGTTTTCACCTTCAGGACCCGGCCCGCAAGCGCTCGTCAGAACTGATGCTTCGGTTCAGAACGACGTTCATCCAGGAGCCGCCGATTCGCCTGCGGTCGAGTGTATCACAATGACGGCCATCTGCTGATCGGGGCGGCCTGACGGCGATCCGTTTCCAATAAGCGACGCCACATCCCCGGAATGTACGACCTTCAAGGGGGGAGCAGTTCTCTTCTCTCTCGTCGGTTGACAATGCGGTTCGAAAAAGCCATCAACTTAAACTTATAATTCACATTCGACGCGAAAATTACAGGAGATATTCATGGTAACGGACCCCAGGTTTTTTCCGAAAGACGGCCGGGTGGGCGACGCGGCGGCTTCTTTTTCTGCGGATGAGCGCGACAGGCGGTGGAACGCGGTGCGCGCCGCCATGGATGCGCGCGGGCTCGACTGCCTCATCGTGGTCGGGCGCGGCTCGAACGGCAACGGCAACGCCCGCTGGCTCGACGGGGGCGACTACGGCGAACGCAGCCTGGTGTTCCCCCGCAACGGCGCGCCCGTGACCTTCTGGCTCCTGCAGAACTGGGGCAAGTGGTACACCGAGTCGTGCTTCGAGGGGGTGCGCTACCGGGGGCACGAGGGGAAGGTGAGCATCGTGGCGACCGACGCCATCAGGGAACTGGGGTATGAGAGCGGGAGAATCGGCGTCGTCGGCCTCATAGGCGGGGGATACGGCGCAGAGGGCGCGATTCCCTACATGACTTTCCAGAACTTGAAGCGCCTCCTGCCGAATGCTGAGTTCGCCGACGCTTCGGACATCCTCACGCGCCTTCGCATGGTGAAGAGCAGTGAGGAGATCGCGATGCTCGAAAAAGCCGCCGAGATGGTGAATATCGAGATAGACGCCGTGCTGGGCTGCTGCCGTCCGGGCGTGCGCGAGAGCGAGGTGTACGCGGCGCTTTTCAGCGCGAGCCTGCGCGCGGGCGCCGAGGCGGGCCGCGACAGCTGGCTCATCATGTGCTCGGGCAAGGGCTATCCGGTGAACCGAAGGCCCACGGACAGGATTCTGCGCACGGGCGACATGATGTGCATCGGCTACTACTCGCGCTACGGGGGCTACTACAGCCATCCCCACACCTCGATGTCGCTCGAGCCGATGGATGACGACTACAAGCCGATTCATGCGGCGGTGAAGGAGTGTCTCCACGCTGCGCTCGACGCGCTCAAGCCGGGCACGCCGTGGAGCGAGGTGGACCGCGCCTCGAACGAGGCGATCCTGCGGAGCGGGTTTTACCACGAAATCCCCCAGGTGCACGGGGTGGGGCTCGACGGCATCGAGCCGCCCATGACGACGATATGCGCGGGCGACATTCCCCGGAACTTTCCCTGGCGCGAGCCCTACGTGGAGGGGAGCCTGGCCGAAAACCCCGAATGGCAGGAACTCGCAGGGGGGCGCTACGGTTTTCTCGAGGATTTCGAGGTCGAGGCGGGCATGGCCCTCGCAGTCGAAATCAAGGCCGCGCACGAGGACAGGATTTTCATGGTCTTCGGCCCCCAGGTGATCGTGGAGGAGGGTGGCCCGCGGGTCCTGAACCCCGACGCGATGGACGTGATCGAGTTGTAGATCGAACGCGGCTGATGAAGGAGCGTTCGACGCGGCCGGGGAGGGGCCTGTCCCTACTACGGTCGTCATTCAAGGAAATGTGCAGGGGTCGCCGTCGGAGTTGACCCGCTGCGCGGCATCGGGTTTCGCAGAACATTTGACGCCCTCATCCCGCGCAAGCGCCCCAAAACCTCATCCTGAGCAGGCGCCCCTCGGCGATGCTCGGGACAGGCTCCAGCGCCGTATCGAAGGGCGAGAGTTTGACCCGACCGTGGAGGGAGGGTCAAACCTTCGATACGCGGCTCCGCCGCTACTCAGGATGAGGTGGAGAGGGGTTTTTCAACACCCTCCTCAAGGGATCAATCCCGACCAGGGCAGGAGGGATTGTGAAGTCTCTTCACTTTCGGCCCGTCCACCGGCGCAGCATCGGGAAAGCCCCATTCGGGAAGTCTTCCGTTTTCCTCGCCGCTTCGGTCGCTTACTGACTGCTGGAGAAGGTGGCGACGAAGCCGCCCTTCATCGTGCCGGTCACGTCGAAGATGCCGCCGGCCGTGTTCGCGTTCGTCCCCGCAGTCGTACCCTGGTTGCGGAAGACGCCCTTGATCGAACGGCCGCCGGAGGCGTCCGAGAACGCGCCGCCGGCGAGGGCCAGGCCCGTCCAGCTCTGGTTGGGATAGCGATGGGGAGAGATACCGCCGTTAGGCTCCACCGCCCCCGGGGCTCCGCTGACGGTCCGGGCGCTCCGGAGGTCCGTGAGCGACACGTCCACCGTAGGGCTGTTGCCGAAATTGACGGTCACGGCGGCGTCGCCGCCGATTTCGTCGCCCCTGGTCAAGACGGACTCGGCCGCGCTGTCGAAAGCGATGACCTTGCCGGTCCAGGTGGCGCTCGCTTCGCTCCCCTGGGCGGCGGGCTGTACGGCGCTTCCGGGTGCCTGGAGATAAGCTTCGGTCAGGAAGAAATCCTGGACGGGGAAGCCGTGGTAAGCGTAGTAAGGGCCGAGTCTCTCGACGGCATCAAGCCATTGCATCACCCACGCCCTGGGACTGGCGCGGCCCGCCACCGTCATGGTCCGGATGTGGACCGCCAGATCGCTGCTTCCCGCGTCGGCCGGATAGGTCAGCCACAGATTGTCGATTTCGTGGATACCGAAATTCAGGCGAGGAAAGGGATTGATGGCCGGGAAGGTCAGGCTCTTGCTCGAGCGCTTCGCTCGCCTGCGGACCACCACCTTCGGCCCGTTGTTCCTGGCGGCGCTGGACCCCCCCGGCTGATAGGCCGCATCGCGCCAGGGCCCGAGCGTGCTCATGTGGACCGTCTCGTCCATCGCCGAGCTTCCCGAGGGAAACGGGATCGTGGACGGA
>WTGD01000253.1 GCA_011523725.1 Nitrospinota bacterium | reverse complement strand
AAACGGGAGGAAGCCGCCGAGCAGTACGCAGCCGCCGACCGCGAGGATATGGCCCGGCAGGAACGCGATGAGATCCAGATCATCCAGGGCTATCTCCCCGCGCAGATGGGGGATGCGGAAATCGAAGCCGCCGCCCGGGCGGTCATCGAGGAAACCGGGGCTTCCACGATGAAGGACATGGGCATGGTGATGGGAATTCTCACACGTGAACTGACCGGGCGCGCTACGGGCGCCCGGATTTCCCAGGCGGTCCGGAAACTCCTGGGCACTTAGGTAAGAAGGAGGTCTCCAAATGAAGAAGCCGGCCTATCGCTTAGAAGACGTCGCCACAGCGTACCAATGCGAACCCGAGCAGGAGGAGATCATCTTCGCTCTGGCCGAGCGCGACTACCGCGTATTCGAGGTCGAACAGCCCGCCGGAGCCTTCGTGCCCTACCACACGCACGATGAGGAAGAAGCCGTGATCGTCATCGAGGGCCAGATGCAGTTCAACATCGAGGAAGAGCTCGTCCTCGTCCAGCAGGGCGAGGTGATCACCATCCGCGAGGAGGCGATCCACAGCGCCGCCCAGATTGGAGAGGAGAAGGCGAAGCTCCTGCTCGCCTTCCCGAACGGCGACCCGCCGGTCATCGACCTCGACTGGGAGGGCGATGAGGAGGACGACAACCTCGGCTACGCCTGATTCGAACTACTTCGCCTACGGAGCGAACCTGCACGTCGCGCAAATGAAATCCCTCTGTCCAAAGAGCACGCCCGTATGTCCGGCGCGCCTGGTGGATTACCGCCTCACCATCGCCCTGCCCGCGGCGGCGCGCGGGAACCAGCCCGGCTGGGCCACCGTGACGCCCGAGACGGGCGCCGAAACGCCCGGCGCGCTGTTCCGCTTACACCCCGACGACCTGCCCGCGCTCGATCATTTCGAGGACTACCCCTCACTCTACGACCGGCAAGAGGTGGAGATCATTACGGCGGACGGCCCGCTCCAGGCCATGCTCTACATCATGCGCCATCCGTTGCGGGCGGCGCGCCCGGCGGCGCACTACGTCGAGACGCTCCGGCAGGGATACCGGGATTTCGACCTGCCGATGGAGGCGCTCGAAAGCGTTCTGGGGGAAGGCTTTTCTTAATGGGGCTGTGGAAAAAGTCCTGATTATGTGAGTCAGGGTATGGAACCGACCGGAGAGGGGGGTTCCGTAGGGGCGGTTCGCGAACCGCCCCTACGGTCGCTCTACAAAGGTGCTCGTATCATATGGAATAGACGCACGGGACCGCGCCGTGCGATTGCCGTGTTTCTTCATTCCGTATTCGAGGTGTAGGGGCCGCATATCATGCGGCCCGTAGCCGGCATGGGCGAAAGGCAGGGTCGCATGATATGTCGGACATATATGTCCGACCTACAACAGGAGCGGCAATAACACCGGAATGACGAGCAAGGAGAGAATCTTTCCCTCACCTCTTTGGCCCATACACCGAATAACGAATTCGGGACTCATTCAACAGCTTCTTGAAATGCCGCCTGTAGGCCCGGCGTCAGTCGGGGGTTCTCTCGAGCAGGCGGCGCAAGGCGAGCATCGCCGTCTCGCTCTGCTTCATGGTCAGTTCGCTCTGCTTGAGCAGCGCATCCGTCCGCTTCGAGGTATCTTCCTGCAACTTTATCAGCGCGTCCGTTTGCTTCATGGATTCTTCCTGCAGCCTTGTCAGCGCGTCGGTTCGCTGCATGGATTCTTCATGCTGCCTGGCGAAGGCGTCGGCCATGAGGTCGATCTGCCGCATCATGGCGTCTATCTGCCTGTCCGTCTGGAGGGCACACCTCTCCGAGACGTCGCTCATCCGCTTGATGCCGTAGATAATCAGGGAGGATTTCACCATGCCCACGAACAGGGCCACGCCGGCCTGAACCCAACCCACGAGCAAGGTCGCCTGCTGGCATTCCGTCAATTCCATTTCTCCCACGCCAAGCAATGAATCAATACGCAAGACGCCATCAACGCGTCTCGCCTCGGGTGGGTCCTCATTTTTTCAGGTGGGTCGACAAGAAGCATAACATGAAACGAATAAAATACAAAAACAAATCGCAAAAAATTTTCCGGTTTGCGGCGAAAGAAATCAGCGCGCCCTAGAAGTCGCCCTTCTCCTGCAGATACGGAATGAGGCCGCCCGCCTCGATCATCGCCCAAAGGCCGTCGGGGAACGGCGCGAAGGTGATCGTTTCATCACCGGCGCGGGCCTCGCCTTTCACCGGGTCGACCTCTATCTCATCGCCCGCTCTTATCGCGCCGGTGTCGCAGGCGATGACGGGGAGGCCCGAGTTGATGGCGTTCCGGTAGAACATGTGCCCGAAACTCCTGGCGAGCACGCAGCTCACGCCGAGCTCCCGGAGCACCACGGCGGCGTCCTGGCGGCTGCTGACGAGGCCGAAGTTCTCCCCGGCCACCACCACGTCGCCGGGCCGCACGTTCGCGGAGAAACCGGGGTCGAGTTCCCGGAAGGCGTCGCGCTTGAGTTCTTCCAGCGTCGTGCCCGGCGGGCGGTATTTGACCGACAGATGCACGTCGGTGCTGATGTCGTCGCCGAAGCGGCGGACTTTGCCCCTCATCGCCACGATTCCAATCTCCTCATGCGCCTAGAGAAACTCTCTCGGGTCGGTGATGCGGCCCGTCACCGCGCTCGCCGCCACCGTGGCCGGCGAGCCCAGATAGATCTCCGCCTCCTTGCTCCCCAGCCTGCCGGGGAAATTGCGGTTGGCGGAGGATATGGCGCGCTCCCCGTCGGCGAGGCAGCCGTTGCCGGTCATCGAGGCGCACGGCCCGCACGCGGCGGTGAGCACGGCGGCCCCCGCTTCGGCCAGGGCCCCGATGGCCCCGCTCGCGGCGGCGGCTTCGTAGATCCGCTTGCTCGTGGGCGCGACGTAGAAGCGAACGCCGGGCGCAATCTTACGACCCCGCACGACACTTGCCGCGATCTCGATGTCCTCAAGCCGCCCGTTCGTGCACGTGCCCACGAACGCCTGCTGGACGGGCAGCCCTGCGTATTCCTCGACCGGGTGCGCGTTCCCCGTGGCGGGCGGCGCGGCCACGACGGGCGTGAGTTCCGCTACGTCGAGGTGGATTCTCCTGGCGTAGACGGCGTCCGGGTCAGGCGCCACGGGCGTGATGAACCGCGCCCCGTGCGCCCGCGCCCAGGCGAGCGCCACCTCGTCCACCTCCATGATGCCCGTCTTCGCCCCCATGTCGACCGACATGTTCGCGACCGTGAAGCGCGCGTCCATCGAGAGGTCCGCCAGCGCATCTCCGCCGTATTCCACCGCCATGTAGTTCGCGCCGTTCTCGCCCATCTCGCGCGCGAGGACGAGTTCCATATCTTTGGAGAACACCCCGTGCGCGAGCGCGCCGGTGAACTCCACGCGAATGCTCTCGGGCGTCTTGAACCAGAGCTTGCCGGTGGCGTAGGCGGAGGCGATTTCCACGCTTTCGACCGCCACGCCCATCGCGCCCAGCGCCCCGTAGGTGCACACGTGGCTGTCGCCCCCCACGGCGAGCGCGCCAGGCCCCACGCGGCCCTCCTCCGTCACCACGGTGTGGCACACGCCCGCGCCCGGTTCAAAGACCTCGACGCCGTGCTCCTCGCCGAAGATTCTGAGCTTCTTGTGGTGGTTCGCCCACAGAACGTCCTGGGCGGGCACGAAATGGTCGATGATGAAATCGGTCTTCTCAGGGTCCATCCGGAACGCGAAGCCCGCCTCGCGGAAGATGTCGACCGCCTTCGGTCCCTTGGCGTCGCCCGCCATGACGTAGTCGAGCTCGGCGATCACCAGGTCGCCCGCCCTGGCCTCGCTGTCTGAATGCGCGGAGAGGATTTTCTCCGCCATCGTCTGGCCCATCGTGTTCTCCCTGGTGAATCAAGATGTCCGGCAGCTTCTGTATACACCAAAACCCGAGGGTTCGGAATTGTGACAGAGGGTGCGCCCCGCGGTGGATTCAGGAGCGATGAAAAAGAACCCGTAGGGGCGGACCCATGTGTCCGCCCGAATCTCGTTTCTGTCGTCAAAGAACCCATAAGGACAGGTCTCGACCTGTCCCTACGGCCAAACCCGACAAATGAGGGGTTGTTGAAAAATGCCCCTGACAAAGGAGGGTGGGGGTTCACCGCAAGAAGGGATGAGAAAGCTGTTCTCCGGCGTCCCTCGATACGGCCCTTGCGGGCCTACTCGGGATGAGGGTGTTTTTGGTTTTCCTCACCCTGAGTAGCCGCCGAAGGTCAAACGCGACTGAGAAGGGGGTGTTTGTATCGAAGGGCGCTTAACGGCGTTTCGCTCTTCTTCGATGAGGCGGACACATTGTCAAAAAAGAAAAGACCAAGGCAAATTCCCTGGATTCCGGCATGCGCCGGAATGACGAAAAAATCGGGCGGACACACGGGTCCGCCCCTACAAAATCTCCTTCTCATTTGTTGTAATCACCCCTCAACCGGCGGAGCGGCGCCGCTTCAGGGCGCGGGAGAGGATGTCGCGCGCGGGCTGTGAGCCGTCGAGCGGGCGCAGCTTGCGGCTCCTGATCTTCCAGCCCCCGGGCGCCCGCGCGAGTTCCCAGCGGTTGGCGAGGACGCGGTGGATGCGGTAGCCGGTCGAGACGCCGTGGTTGGGCAGCTCGCGCTCAGCACCCCCGGCGTCCGGGTGGATGAGCTGCAGGTAGGAGGTGACGTAAGCCGTATCTCCTTCGAGCTCGATGTGCGGCAGCCCGGCGAAGTGGGCGAGGCCGCCTTTGATCGCCTCCTGGTGCGCGGGCCTTTGGGTGATGGCGGCGATGGCCTCGTTTCCGAGCGTGTAGTCGAGACTCTCGCCCCGGTCGAAGACCCCGTCTTCGGTGAAGACGGCGCGGGTGTAGTCGTCGGCGCCGGTGTCCGCGCTCGGCGGGTGCGAGGCTATCAAGTTGTAGATTTCGAGCCTGTCCTCGATATCGCGCAGCCGCGCTTCGAGCGATGCGGCGTCTGATGCGCCTTCGGTTTCGGCCATGTCGTTTCCTCCCCGGCAATGGGATAGTCGATATCAGCGCGTATCCCGCGCTTCGCCCGCCGGAAATCCAAACGATTCCATGCGGCCGGAAAACGATCCGGCGGATATTTCAGCGTCTTTTCAGTATATTGCGAATTCTCGCCCGAACCGACGCAGCTTCCGACTCGCCGGCCCGGGCAAGCATTTCGTCCACCTTTTCACGGTATCGCGGGAAGCGCAGCGACAGCTCGTGAAATCCGTTATAGGCCCACGCCCTGACGAATTTGTTGTCGCTCTTGACACAAGCATCCAGAAACTTCTCAAGACCGACGCCGTCCTCCTCGAGAATATCGAGATGGGGAAGACTTTGGAGAATATGAAGTTTGCTTTCCCAATGCTCCTGAGTGAAAAGTCTACCGAGGATCGCGCGGCAATCGCCGGCGGACAGAGAATTGCCCTCCTCAAGGTGTTTTTTCAGCAGCCAGGTTGCCGCCCGTTGGGAGTCGGCGTCTGTCATTTGCGCCAGGATCGTCGCGACGAAATCCCCTTCGGCGCTATAGCGCTCATATGCCGACTGCAATGCGGCGGTGGACTTGCCGTCCCAGCAGCCAATCTCTTCGGATAAAGTCGTAGCCACATCCGATCCCTGCGATGTTGGACGGTCGCATTGTCGCCTGTAATGAATCGGCTACACACCGACATCCTTCAAGCGTGTATGGGCGCACCCCAAAATGCAAGTGTCGTCCTTGACCGTTCAGCGCAATGAGGTCAGGTGCGCACTCGAGTATCCAGCCTCTCGAATGCGGCGTTTCACTCTCCGCCAGCCCGTATGCCGGTATTGCGAACGGCCTGAAATCACCCCGTCGAGCCCGTTTCCGTCCATGAAGAACACCACGGGCGCGGTTTCATCCACCCCGCCGGGCCGGTGATGCCGGACCTCGACAGACATCTCGGGGTTGTGCTCCCTGTCCTCGAAGACGAAGCCCCCCGTCCCCATCCTCATCACGGGTTTCAGGCTCTGAACTTACGCTTCCGCCACGCCGCCTCCCGCCAAGCACAAGGCGGCCAGCCGACGCCGCCAACCTCCCCGTGCGCGCATATTCCCGCATTTGCGCGGATGGCGTCTGGAGCGGGATTCGCTATCATGGCGCGCAAGGCTCGCCGTCCTCGCCGGAAGCCGGGCTTGCGGACGGGGGCGTTTTCGGGAGAGCATGAAAAGCGGACGCAAAGGATGGAGGTT
>WTGD01000133.1 GCA_011523725.1 Nitrospinota bacterium | reverse complement strand
GCTCCTTAACGAGCAGCACCCTATGAAGCAATGTCGATTCACCATTCTACAATAAAAACACCAATAATGCCTAGGGCCGGAGCAGCACTTTTATTATGCCCTTTTCGCAGGCTTTTTCAAGCGCCTCGGGCGCATTTCGCAAGGCGAAGCGGCCATGAATCATCGCGGACGTGCGGACCGCGCCCGCCTTGAGCGCCCGAATCGCAGGCGCGAAAGGGCCGCAGCGCGAACCCAGTACCGTGATTTCATCCACCACGACGGAGGATAGGTTCAGGCGAGCTTCGGAAACCACCGTGCTCTTGAGCACCAGCACGCCTCGGGGCTTCGTTTTAGAAACCGCGAGAGAGAACCCCTCCACAGCGCCCGTGGCCTCGACCACGACGGGCCATTTCTCCCCCTCGGAGCAGACGGCCTGCGCCGGTTCGCTCCAGGCGGGAATCCCCAAAGGAGCGAGCAACGCCATTTTTTCCGGGTGGCGGCCCAGCAGGCCCACTCTGGCTCCAGCAGTGTGCAGTACCTGGGTTTGCAGGAGACCCAGCCTCCCGTCCCCGATCACCAAAACCTCGCGCTCCACGATTTCGGGGAACTGCTCGAGCACCTCGAAACAGGCGGCCAGAGGCTCGCAGAAAACGGCCGCCTCATCTTCCACGGCGTCAGGAAGAACGTGCAGATTCCGGCTCGGCAGACAGGTGTATTCCGCAAAGGCTCCGGGGCGGTCGAGAATGCCCAATACGCTTCTCTCCGGGCAATGCCGCTCCATGCCGCGCGCGCACCAGGGACAATCCCCGCACCCGCAGTTAATCTCGCCCACGACCCTGCGTCCCAGGAGCGGGTGGGTCTGCGGCCCCGCCACCTCGCCAACGAACTCATGGCCCAGCACGCCACGGAAATTCATGTATCCGCGAATCAGTTCGAGGTCCGTGGCGCAAATGCCTGCAACCCTCACCCGGATGAGGACTTCATCCGCGAGGGGCTCGGGGCGCGCTATCTCCTTGAGTGAGGGACCGTTTTCCTCCAGCACACAGGCAAGCAATGGCTGATCTCTTTTTTCCGGATTCAGGGCGGCTCGGGGCGGTTCGGTTTTTCGCGGCATCACGCAAGAGAGTGCTCAGAACCTCATTTGCGCGATCTCAGGGCCTCCTTCACACGGCCGACTCCCAGATGTTCGGCGATCACGTCTTCTCGCGCAAGGAGTTCTTCGCTCGTTCCCTCGAAGGCGACGAAACCGCGACTCAGCACATAGAAGTAATCACCCACTTCCAGCGCCAGGGAGAGGTTCTGCTCTACGAGAAGAATCGAGAGGCCATGCGTGCGGGTCTTCATGATTCCGTCCCTGATGGAGCGGACGAGGCTGGGCGCGAGTCCCTCGGTCGGCTCATCGAGCAGAACCAGCCGTGGCCGCGCCACCAGCGCGCGCGCGATCACGAGCATCTGCTGTTCGCCGCCGCTCAAACTACCCGCCAGTTGTCTGGCGCGCTCCTCGAGGACGGGGAAAAACGCCAGCGCCTCGCTGACGCCGTTTGCGTCCGAGCGCGGGCTGGCCTGCGCGGCGACGCGGATGTTCTCCTCCACGCTCAAGGACCCGAAAGGCCGCCTGTCCTCGGGCACGTAGGCGACTCCCATACGGGCGACCTGGTGGGCCGCCATGGCATCGATGCGCTGCTCCTCGAAGACGATCTCCCCGGATGTGGCGGGCACGAGACCCATGATGGTCTTGAGCGTCGTGCTCTTGCCCGCGCCGTTGCGCCCGATGAGGCAGACGATCCGGCCTGTTCCCACCTCGAGGTCCACGCCGTGAAGAACGTGGGCGGTCCCGTAGTGAACGTGAAGCGAGGAGACTTTGAGCATCAGTCCTCCCCCACTTCGACGGCGCCCAGGTAGGCGTCCTGCACCTGGGGGTCCCGGCTGATCTGATCGGGCGGACCCTGGGCGATCACCCGGCCCTGCGTCATGACGGTGATTTTATCCGAAATCGAGAGAACCACCTCCGTATCGTGCTCGACGAGGAGAACGCTCGTCCGGTCCGCAATTTGCCGCACCAGGCGGGCAATGCGCTCGGTCTCCGTTCTGGACATGCCCGCCGTGGGTTCGTCGAGCAGCAAGACCTCGGGGTTGAGCGCAAGCCCTATGGCCACCTCGAGCACGCGCTTGTCCCCGTGTCCCAACTCCTCGGGGCGCAGATGGGCCTTTTCGATCAACCCGACCACCTCCAGCGACTCCTCCGCGTCCTCTCTGGCCTCCCGGCAGGCGCTCGCCTTGCGGAAGAAGTCGAAATTCAGCCCCTCTCGTGAGCGCGCCGCGAGCTCGACGTTTTCCCGCGCGCTCAACTCGCCGAATACCTGGGTGATCTGGAACGTGCGGACGATCCCCGCCTTCACCAGCTTGTGGGACGGCAAATGCGTAACGTCGTTTCCGTTCAAAAGCACCCTGCCGGCGTCGGGACGGAGGAATCCGGTGATGCAGTTGAAAAGCGTCGTCTTGCCCGCGCCGTTCGGGCCGATGAGCGCGTGGACCTGTCCGGCCTCGATGTCCAGGGACACGTCGTTCACGGCGTGCAGGGCGCCGAAGGACTTGTGGAGGCCCTCTACGACGAACGCGCCGGCCACAGTCGTCTCCAGATTCTCTCGGCGATGCCCGCGATTCCCGAGGGCATGAACAAAACGGCGAGCACGAAGGCGAGCCCGAAGGAAAACTGCCACGCCCGGTACATCGTCGTTACCTGATCGCGTATGAATATAAATCCGATCGACCCGATGATCGGGCCGAAAAGCGTTCCGATGCCGCCTAAAATCGTGATGGCCAGTATGTTGCCCGACTCGATCCAGTAGAGCGTCATCGGGTTCGCGCCGGCCTTCAGGAAGACGAAGAGCGATCCCGCCACGCCGCCCGTCATCCAGGAGAGGATGAGAATCACCAGCTTGTGCCGCCTCACGTCGATGCCGATGGCCGCCGCCCTGTCCTCGTTCGCGCGAATCGCAAGGAGGGTTTTCCCGAAGGGAGACTCCACCAGCCTTCTCAAGAGAAGATAGCAGACGATGAGAGAGGCGGCGGTCAGGAGATAGAACTCCTCGCCGGGCTCCACCTCCCGTCCGAAGAGCGTGGGCAGCGGTACGCCGATCAAGCCGTCCAGCCCGCCGGTAAACGAGCGCCACACGACGGATATCTGGAACAGGACCTGGCAGATGCAAAGGGTGAGTATGGCGAAGGCGATGCCCGAGAGGCGCGTTACGACGAGGCCCGTGAGAAACGCCACCGCCGCGGCGGTGATTATGGCCACGATAGTCGCGAGGAAAAAATCCGCGGATACGTTCATGGCGAAAATCCCCGCGGCGTAGGTCGCGAAGCCGAAACTCGCCGCGTGGCCGAACGAGACGAGGCCCGTGTAGCCCACCAGCAAATCGAGGCTCATCGCCCAGATGCCGAAGATCAGGGCCTCGGTGAGCAGGGTGATGAAAAACGGGCTGGCGCCCAGAAACGGAACCGCCAGCACCAGGAGCGCGGAGCCGGCGAGCAGCACCTGCGTCGCCACTTCCCGCGAACGGGTCCTCGAGGCGTCTTCCACCCGGTTTTCCACATCAGGCGATGCGGCCACGACCGAAGACTCCTCTGGGCCGCAGAACCATGATCGCGGCGACGACCAGGAACAAAACCGCGATGGCCCACTCCGCGATGTAGCCCCCGCCGATGGATTTCGCGAGCGCCACGATGAACGCCCCCACGGCCGTCCCCGGCAGATGCCCGAGGCCGCCCAGGATCACCGCCAGGAACGAGTCGATGATGATGCCCATTCCCATTTCCGGCTCGACGGAGAAAATGGGAGCGCCCAGCGCGCCCGCGAACGCCGCGAACCCCGCCGCGCCCCCGAATATACTCGTGAGCAGCCAGCGCGTGTTGATGCCGAGCGCCTCGGCCATCTCGTTGTCATCGGTAATGGCGCGAATCTTGAGACCCACCGGCGTGAACTGGATGAAGACGAAGACCAGCCCCGTCACCACCAGCGAGAGCGCCGAAGCAAAGAGCCTGTAGACGGGGAACTGATTGCCGAGAATGTCCACCGTGCCCTGGAAGATGACGGGCGGCTTAATGAGAGTCGTCTCGGTGCCCCAGAGATACTCGATTGCGCCCGTGATCATGAACGAAAGGCCGAACGTCACGAGCAGCGTGTAGATTTCATCCCGGTTCCGGATGGGGGCGATCGTGAGCCATTCCATTGCGATGGCCAGGGGCACCACGACAAGCGGGGCGAACAACATCGCACTCCAGCCCAGCGAGGGCAGGAAGATGATGAAGAAATATCCCCCCAGAGCGTACAGCACGCCGTGGGCGAAGTTGACGACCCGGCCCAAGCCGAACACCAGGCTCAGGCCGAGACTCGTCAACGCCAGGAACGATCCGTAGATGACCCCGTTCAGCGAATTGACGAACAAGAAATTCCAATCCATCCCAATGGCTATTTCTTCAAATTACAGCCGAGCTTCTTCGCCGGCTCGAGCGTCCTGGACGCGGGAAGCGCATTGACCGACTGCGCATACATGGCGCCGTACTTGGGCTTCTTGAGCTTCTCGATCCTCCCGAGAATCAGCGCAACCTCCGCCATGCGCCCGTCTTTCTGGAAGCGCATCCTTCCCGCCGGAGCCTCCACATCAAGCTTCTCCAGCGCCGCTACGATGGCTTTCCCGTCCGTCGAGCCCGCCTTCTCGATGGCGTTGAACAGAAGCTGGGCCGCCGTGCCCGCCTGGATGGCCTGCATCCCGGCTACGCGGCCGTGCATCTTGTAGTAGAGTTCGTTGAACTTTTTGGTCGTGGGTATCGTGTCCTCGAGACGCCATGCGCTCCACGCGCCCGCCGAGACGATGTGGGTCGACAATTCCCCCAGCTTGGCGATCAGCCAGTCCGGCAGTCCGATGGGCGCTACGAGAGTCGCCTGTTTGGTCAGGCCGAACTCGTTGGCCTGCTGGATGAACTGCACGAGCGGCGTGCCCAGGGTGACGGGAATGACCACCGCGGTCGCGCCCGACGCGCGGACCTTGGCGATGAACGGCGCCCAGTCCGTGGTATCGAGCGGCGCATACGCCTCGCCGACGTAATTCACGCCCTTGACGATCTTCACCGAGCGAGCCACCCGTCTGCTCCAGGGATAGTCGTGGCCCATCGTGAACCACTTCGCGGTCTTGAACTTCGGATTGTCCTTGATGAGCGAGTCCATCGCCACTATGGCCATCTGTGGAGTCGGGTTCGTCTGGAACACCCAGTAGTTGCACTTACTGCCCGTAATGACGGCCGAGCCGCTGTTCGACGTGATGATCGGCACGCGCAGGCGGTTCGCCACGGGAAGCAACGCCAAGGCTTCCAGCGTGCTCGTTCCCAGAATCGCCGTGACCTGGTTCTTCTGGACGAGTTTGGTCGCCTTGGTGACCGCCACCTGCGCGTTTACCAAGCTGTCTTCGAGGATCAACTCAATGGAGCGACCCATGACGGGGCCGTGCATTTTCACGGCCGTCTGGATGCCCGTGGTGATCTCATCCCCGATGGGCTTGAGCTTTCCGCTCAGAAACGAGAGCACCCCGATTTTGATGGGGTCTTTCTTCGCGGCGAAGGCGGGGGAGCTGAAGGCGACGACGAGCGCGAATGACGCCACTGTAAATATCACCGCCAGACGGGAAACGCCGAACCATCCATTCCGGGTATAAGTCGATCTCGTTGCCATTACATGATCCTCCCTGGCTTCCGATTCCGTGGACTCAGAGTGCGGACGCATGGACTTGCCCGTTTCCGCACGTACAAGAGAAGAATGATGGAACCCTTCCCCCGGATTGATTCCGGTGCGGTTCACGCAAGCAATATGGCGAGATATATACTCGCAATATACAGGAAGCCCCCCATCGGCACAACAAGCAAAAGCGCAGCCTGGGTCCGCCCGGAGCGAGAATGCGCGACAGGAAAAACAAATGGGTGGAAGCGCTATGAATCAGGTATGGCTTCGGCGTACTCTTCCTGGACCGCTGAAACGCACCCGCCGAAAACGGGTATGATGCGTGAAACGAGTTCGGGTTCGGTAGGGGCAGTTGAAAAGTCCTGACTTCGTGATTCGGCGTATGTAACCGACTGACGAAAGAGAAGAGAACCACTCCCCCTTGAGGGGTCGGGCATCCCGAGGGGAATGCCCGATGAAAAAGCCCTTCGATGGAGGAAAACCACCGTCATTCCGGCGAAAGCCGGAATCCATTTTGACTTT
>WTGD01000028.1 GCA_011523725.1 Nitrospinota bacterium | reverse complement strand
CCCCTACCCCCCCTTAACAGGGGGGTAAAATCAAAGCCCCCCTGACAAGGGGGGTTTGGGGGTTACAGCCTTGAATGAGCTTTTTTAACAACCCCTCAAGGTGGGAGTGATCCGAGAGAATTATTCCTTATTGAGTACGAAGGTTCAGGGGCCTACCTCTGCTACCCTCGCCCCTCACGAATAAAACCGCCGCACCAGGTCATCCAGGCTGAAGTCGTCCGCGCGGATGGCGTCGAGGAGGTCGGCTTCCCTGGCGAGCACGCGCCCGGCGGCTTCGGGCACTTCCGCCGCGATTTCTTTCGGCACCACGAGCGCGCCGCTCACGTCCGCGTGGATCAGGTCGCCCGGCACAACGGCCATCCCGCCGACCGAGACCGGCGTGTTCACCGCCACCACGCGCACGTCGCCGCGCGAGACCGTCATGCCCGCGCACCAGGTCTTGAAGCCCGCCGCGCGCATCTCTTCGAGATCGCGCACCACCCCGTCCGTCACTACGCCCTCCGCCCCCAGGCGCGAGAAGAGGTTCGACATGATCTCCCCCCAGAGGCACGCCGAGCGGGGCTTCGGGCCGACGTCCTGCTGCACGAGGACGCAGGGCTTTGGCGCCGCCGCCACGGCCTCATAGAGCGCGATTCTGGAAGTATGCGTTCGCTCCTCGCCGGGCGCGTATTCGCTTGTCGTGAACGTCACGGCGTAGCCGAGCGCCACGCCCATCTCGGGGAACATGCACTCGATGCTCGCGTCGGTGTGGCCGAGCGTCCTCGGCCTCACGCCGAAGGATTCCACCGCGTTCGAGACCGTGGGCGTGTCGATCGCTCTCAGCTTCGAGAGCGTTTCAGCGGATAGCGTCATCTGTCGTCTCCTTGTTGGACAAGAGGCCGCGCCGCGCGCGCCTCTCGTGAACCGGATGAGTCGTAACGGGTGGCCCGATTATATGATCGGGAGTGTTCATCGTCATTCCGGTGTCGGAGCCGATCGAGCGATGGCTTTTTCAACAACCCCGACTTCCGAACCCTGACTGGATCGGCCCGGTGTTGACTGATATAACAATTATGTTATATTCAATTAAACGAGGGCCCACCCGGTATTCCTGCGAACGCTCGCCGCCGAATCACGAGGAGAAAGGATGAACAATTTCCGTGCAGCGCAACGGGTCGAAGACGCCCAAACCGATATGGTGGGTGGGCAGGAGCAAGGATGCGTTTGAGCAATTCCCCCATGAGGTGCAGGAGGATATGTACCACGCCTTCGAGGTAGCTCAATGGGGAAGCAAAGCCCCCTCCGCCAAGCCAATGAAGGGTTTCCGGGGCGCCGGGGTTTTGGAGATTATAGAAAATCACGGCGGTGACGCGTATCGGGCGGTTTACACGGTGAAATTCAGGGCGGCCGTTTGTGTTCTGCACGTTTTTCAAAAGAAATCGAAAAGAGGAATCCGAACGCCTCGGCGGGAGATGCGGATTATCGAGGCCAATCTCAGGGGATTGATTGAATATATGAAAAATCAAGAAAGTGCGGAATGAGGAGGTCGATAGATGAGTGAATTTGAAATATTCAAGGGCAGTGACAACGTCTTCAAGGATCTGGGGCACCCGAAAGCGGATGAGATACAGCTGAGGTCGCAACTCCTGAGCGAGATATCGAATACGATTCAGTCGAGAAAGCTGACGCAGAAAGACGTGATGCGGATTCTCGACATCAAGCAACCCGAGGCCTCGTATCTCATGAACGAGAAGCTCTCGCGCTTCTCCCGCGGAAGGCTGATCGACTTCATGGTCAAGCTGGGCATGACGGTGGAGTTGCGGGTGAAGAAACCGAAGAAAAACGCTCCCTTAAAACCTGGCGCGCTTGTTTATGTGGGGGCGTCGTAGGGGGTCTCCCTGCGCAGGATTGCAGGGACAGGTCGCGACCCCGAACAGGCAATGAGCCTGTTCGGCTACGGCACCACCCGATAGGCGGGGTTTTCCTCATCGAGCGCCCATTGCAACGGGTTGTTCTGGATATATTCTCGAATGCGGCCCAGATCATCATCATCGCGGATGACGTGATCGTAGAATGATCGTTGCCAGATGCGTTTCTCGAAAGGCGGAAAACGCCCGGATTTTACCTCTTGGATATATTCATTCGTGGTCATGGTCTTGAACCATCGAATGATTTCCTGTAGGGGCGGACCCATGTGTCCGCCCTGGTTTTGGTGTTGTTGATTTTCTGCATATCGTTGAGGTTCATTCGATTCACGCTCTTCGCGTTTCGGGCGGACACATGGGTCCGCCCCTACGATTGCAACGACACCGTGAATGTGATTCGGCATAAGGACATACTCACCCAATTCGACATGCGGAAATTTGCTTTCCGTCTTGCTCCACCAATAGGCGGCCATCTTCCCTGCCTCATTCAAAACCATCTGGTCTTCAATGATGTCGCCGAACAGACATTGCCTGTCCTGAGCACATACCGTCACAAAATAACATCCGGCCTGCGTGTAATCGTATCCTTTCAAACGATTCGGTTTTCGACTTTTTAGGCTGGCATCCATGTTTCCCGTATGATCCTCCCCTACCCCCTCACCCGCTCCCGCCAGTCGCGCATGGCGGCGCGCGTGGTGTCGAAGGCGAGCTCGTCGAAGTCGATCGCATCGGGCACGACGAGCTTGACCTCGGTGGTCTCGGCGAGCGCGCAAGGGATGCCCTCCGTCACGACGCCGGTGTAGACGATGAGCACGGTGGCGTTGCCCTCGAACGAGTACACCCCCAGGAGCGCGTCCACCGCCACCTCGATTCCCGCCTCCTCTTTCGCCTCGCGCGCGGCGGCTTCTGAGACCACCTCGCCGCGGTTCACGAAGCCGCCCGGGAACGTCCACAGCCCCTTGCCGGGGTTGTGGGCGCGGCGGACGAGCACGGCCTCGTCACCTACCGTCGCGACGACGCCCGCCGCCACCTTGGGGTCGAGGAAATGGACGTGGTTGCAGGACGCCGCGCTGCAGCAAAGCTGCATGGTGCCGTCCCCCTCCGTCCAGGGGCGGTAGAGCAGCGGACTCCCGCAGGAGACGCAGAACTTCACCCCGCCTCCCAGGTGGGGGTGGGCCTGCGGGGCGTCAGCGCTCAAGTCAGAAATTGTTCGGCTCCGGGCCGGCAGAAGGGGTTGGTGGCTCGCTCATGGCCGATGGTGGTCTCCGGCCCGTGGCCCGGATGCACGATCGTTTCGTCGGGCAATGTGAGCAGTTGCGTCCGGATGCTGTTCAGCAATACGCCTCCGTCGCCCATGTAGAGGTCGGTGCGTCCGACGGAACCCGCGAAGAGCGCGTCGCCCACGATGGCGTGCCCCGGCCCGGTTCCGTCCCCCGGCCGGTAGAGCGTGACGTTGCCCGGCGCGTGGCCGTCGGTGAGCCTGATCTCGAATTCCAGGTTTCCCACAAGGATCGTCTCGCCCGGCACGAGGTACGCGTCCACCTCGGGGACGGGCGGTTCGGGGAAACCGTAGCCGCGCGCCGCGTTCGGGATGTTGCGCAGGTTGAAGAGTTCCGCCTCGTGGAGCCAGTAAGGGATACCGAGCTTTTCTTTCGCTTCCGCGACGCCCTCGGCGTGATCCAGGTGCGCGTGGGTGCCGATGATTTTGGTGAGGGTGAGGCCGTGCCCGCTCGCCGACGCGATGACGCGATCCACCTCCGCGCCCGGGTCGATGTAGGCGCCCTCTTTCGTCTCCACACAGCCCACGACGTAGCTGTTCATCTGGAAGGGCCCGACGGGTATCCGCTCGAGGATCAAGGGAAAATCCTTTCTCGGTGCATGGCGGGGGTGCGTCCGCCCACCAGGGGGTTGTTGAAAAAGTCCCACAAAGGGAGCGCGCTGAATTTCACTCCCCCCTTGAGGGGGAGTCGAAGAGCTGAGGGCGTAAGCCCGAAAGCGATTCGGTGGGGGGTATAATTCGGAATGGCGATCAAACGCATTTTACCCCCCACCGGTTCAGCCTTCGCAAAAACCGCTCGGCTTCACCGACTCCCCCTCAAGGGGGGAGTGATTTCGAAAACAAATCCACCACCCGCCCATATATAAGGTACGCATTCCCGCATACAAGGAGGAACCCATGAACGAGGAACGCTACGAACGAGGTCTCGCGGTACGCAAATCGCTCGGCATCTACGGGGAGGACGGCCTCGCGGGCACGTTCACCGAGATGAACGAAATCGCGCCGGCGCACACCAGCGCCATCGTGGAGTACGTCTTCGGCACCTGCTGGAGCCAGCCCCTGCTCGACAACAAGACGCGCGAGATGATGATCGTCGCCGCCGCCGCCGCGCAGGACCTATCCGGCGAGGTCGAGATTCACTCGCGCGGGGTGCTGAACCAGGGCCTCCCGCCCGAGGAGCTCATCGAGGGCATCGTCTCGCTCTGCCCCTACATCGGCTTCCCCAAGACGAACCACGCCCTCGCCGCCGCCAAGCGCGCGATCGAGCAGCACGAGGCGGGGTAGGGGGGGGTTGCGTAGGGGCGGACCTGTGTGTCCGCCCCTACGGTTTCATTCTGATTCATGGTTCTGTAGGGACAGGTCGCGACCTGTCCTTACGAGATCGGCGAACACACCTACGTCTGCCGTAGGGACAGGCCTCCGTGCCTGTCCTTTGTCAATTTACAAAGAACCGGACAGGTCGCGACCTGTCCCTACAGCCATACAATGCCCGTCATTCCGGCGAATGCCGGAATCCAGAACCGAGGAGGGAGGAGACATTACGGCCCTTCTTTCCTTCTCCGATTGGAAAGGCGTAGAAACAAAAACAAAAGCAAAACCCCTGGATTCCGGCATGCGCCGGAATGACGATCAAAGGCAAATTCGTTCGGACAGGTCGCGACCTGTCCCTACAAAACCATCATGCACCTTCGCACGCGCCCCAACGCCGATCCAAAAAGGCCCCATGCGTGGTAGGCTCGGGAAAACGCAAGCCACCGGACCCTTTCGCCGAAACGCCAACCCCGGAGACCCCCATGAACGAGACGGACGAATTCGAATTTTTCCTGGAAAAACCCTGGTCGGACGGCCTGCCCGTGGTCACGCCCACGGAAGCGCGCATCGAGCGCATGCTGGCGGGCACGAGCAGATCGCCCGATGACGTGGTGACCCCCGTCCCGCCGCTGGACGAAGTCGCCACCGTCCGCGACGTCGCCGTCCACGCCGTCATGGCCGGCTGCCGGCCCGAATACCTCCCCGTCGTTATCGCCGCTTTGGAACTCATCGTCGAGGAGCCGCTCAACCTGCGCGGCGTGCAGGCGACGATGCACAGCGTAGCGCCGCTGCTCATCCTGAACGGCCCCTACGCGAAGCGAATCGGCGTCACGGGCGGGCAGGGCTGCTTCGGCCCCGGCTTCCGGGCGAACGCCACCATCGGCCGCGCGGTCAGGCTCCTGCTGCTCAACCTGGGCGGCGGAATCGCGCGCGTCGCCTGCATGAGCATCTACAGCCAGCCGTCGCGCTTCACCTTCTGCGTCGCCGAGAACGAGGACGAAAGCCCCTGGGAGTCGCTCGCCGTCTCGCGCGGCTACGCGGCGGACCAAGACGTCATCACCGCCGTCATGTGCGAGAACCCCCACATCGTCTTCAACGACGTGGACAGGGACCCGAAGCGCCTTCTCGTCTCCCACATGGACAACATGGCGGCGATGGGTTCGTGGCCCATCTGGGTGCGGTCGGACACCGTGCTCGTCCTATCGCCGGAACACGCGCGGCTGTGCGCGCGGGCCGGTTTCTCGCGCACGGACGTGCACGCGTACGTCTGCGAGAACGCCGGCCGCACGGTGGGCGAGCTCAAGCGCGGCGGCCCCTGGCGGGCGGACAGGCCGAACGGGCGGTGGGAATACCCGGTGGAGCGGGATAACGACGATTTCTTCATCCGCGTCGTCAACGAGCCTGAGGATTTGCACCTCATCGTCGCGGGCGGCAACGGGCCCCTCGGCGCGGTGATGCCCGGCTGGAACGGCGCCAGCCGCGCCGTGCACAGGGCGTATGAGGTGGGGTGAGGTGGGTAAAAAAAAAGCCCCCCTGACAAGGGGGGTTGGGGGGTTGAACGCGAGTGGGGAGGGTTTTTGAATTTCACTCCCCTCTGAGGGGATTGTTGCTTTGCCGGCGCCTTTGAATTTCACTCCCCTCTGAGGAGGAGAGGTTGTAATTTCCCGGCGTTTTTGAATTTCACTCCCCCCTTGAGGGTCATTGTCGAACAAGTAGAATGGAAATCCACTCCCCCCTTGAGGGGGAGTCAACGAGACAAGGGCGAAGCCCGCAGGCGAGTT
>WTGD01000013.1 GCA_011523725.1 Nitrospinota bacterium | reverse complement strand
GGTATCCACGTGCCCCGGGAGTAGTCCCTGTCGGCGTCGCGTATCTCTTCGCGCCGGACGACGTCGAGGCCGACTACCGCGCGCCCGCGCCCGAACGCGCCTCCCCACACGAAGCTGCCCTGCTCGGAATCAGCCCCGTCCAGTTTCGGACGACCCGCCCCGGCCTGCGCCTCGAAACCCTTGAAATCGTGTTTGAGCACGATGTTGATCGCCCCGCCCACGGCGTCCCCGCCGTAGAGGGCGGCGGCGTTGTCACCCAATATCTCGACCCGCTCGACCGCCGAGAGGGGAAACGACTCGTTGTCGAAACCTCCGGCGCGGCGTCCGTTGATGAGTACCGCGTAGCGGCCTTTCGCGACGTATGGCCGGTAGAGGCCGAAGATGTTGAAATCCGCTCGGCTCGACAGCAGGTCCCGCACGTTCTGCGCGCCCGAGAGTTCGATGTCGCGCCGCGTGATGACGGCGACAGGACGCAGGATATCGGACGCGGATCGGGGAATATGGCCGGCCACCGAAGTGCCTCCGCCCATCTCCTGGGCGGCGTCCATCGCTCCCGGCAGAAGAATCGCCGGAAGGAGCGCCAGGAAAACAACAAGAAGGAAGTGCTTGCGGATCGTGCGCATGGGGAACCTCTCCTCGTGTGGATATCGGGCCATATGTCTGCTGATTATTGGTATGCGGGAGGCACAGGATTGTCAAGATTATTTTCGGGCGAATAAGGGGGAGCCGATACTAATCCGATGCGGGGAGGGAATGACACCGGAATAACGACTAATTTTCTGAAACAAGGGAGGGGAGAGCGTAGGGGCGGTTTGCGAACCGCCCCTACATCATCGGCACGAGCAAACGGAGGCGAGCTATACCTTTGTCGGATAAGATCAACCCCAACGGAGCATCATGCGGCGAGTCGAATGACGTAAACTCACTCCGAAAAATAGCGCTCCATCCACTGCTCGACGTCGAAACTCCAAAACTGGGCGCCTTCTTCGCGGAAAATGCTCTGGAAGACCGGCTTCGACTCTCCGACCTTGATTACCCGAAAGCCCCAGCGCACCTCATGGTTCGCATCGCCCGCGTCGTCTCCCTCTTCCGGCCTATTATCTCCGTCGCCGCTGCTCACGAGCACGAATCTGGGAAACCGTCTCGACAGAAAAGAGCGGTCATCGATCACGTCGTACTCTATCTGGACGACGTAGTCGGGTTTCTCAAGTGCTGCTCCGGCCTCGTTCATCTGAACACAGCGGAACCGGGGCGTGAACGACAATCCCCTGCAGGCGGCTTCACGAACCTCGGCCTCCTCGGGGGTGAGGGGTGAGATGACGTGATCAACGGTGGGGACCAGCCTGGCCTCGACGGCCACCAGGTAACTCTCCTTCGGCTGAGCGCGGGTGATCCGCAGGAACGGGGAGTCGGTGAGTTCAAAACCCCCGCAACCGCTCATGAAAACCAGCATGGTGAGGCAAAAGGCAAGACGTTTCATTTCTCATCCTTAGGCCGGCGGCGAATGTAAAACCTTTTCCTGCTGTGAGTCGATGACGTATTCAATCTTCGGCCATAAATCCCACGCGCGGGCGAGCACGCGCGCCTCGCCCTGATCGAGCAGGCTCACGCGCACCCCGCGCGACTGGTTCACGAGCTTCTTGTAGAGAATCGGCACGTCGAGGTCGCCCACGGCCTCATCCACCTCGCGGAAGCGTTCGAGGCCCTTCTTCAGGTTGGCGAGCGCGCCCTTGTGGTGGCGCTGCTGGAGCTTCACGTAGCCTGCGGCAAGCTGGATCAGGCCCTGGTAGAATTTCTTGGGCACCGGCTCAGCATGCATCCAGATTCCCTCCCATGCCTCGTGCGCGCACCAGTATTCCCCCTGGTTGAACAGGAAAACGCCCGCGTCGCTGCGCGCCTCCCAGGGAATGGGGAACATTCGCTCTATCCTCCGCGAAAAGGGGCCTCTGCACCCGGCCCGACGTTCCGCGCCTCACGGCGCGACGGCGAAAACCTCATGATATGGAGCAATACGCCTGAAGACATAAGGCGACGCCTCTCTCTAAAATAAGCCTCTTTGCGCGGGAGCGCCACTGAAAAATCATCCGTTTTGGCGCCAAAAATAGTAGGGACAAGCCCCTGTGCCTGTCCGAGGTCGCGATCTGTCCCTGCGTTCCACCGCACGATCCTTGTCACGCATTCGGAAGTCGATACCCACCTGCCTTCACAGACAAAAAACCGGCGGCCGGCTTGCTCCAAACCGGCCGCCGGTTCTTCAGCTTTGCCAAATTGCGCGAAACGAAGCCCTACGGCGCGTTGCTCTTCGTCATCACGAAAGCCTGAATGACGTGGGACTTGGGCAGCTTCTCCCCCTTGGCCAGCTTGACGCCGTTTCGCACGGACACGCGGCCCTCCTCGTCGAAGGGAATCGCGAGGGTGGCCGTCATCTCGCCGCGCTTGATGGCCTGCACCGCGTCCTTGATGGCGTCCATGCCGAAGACGTTGATGCCCTTGCGGCCCGAGGCGCGGATGGCGCCGAGGACGCCCATCGCCATCGAGTCGTTGTAGCAGAACACCCAATCGATCTTCTTGTTCTTCTGGAGGATGTTCTCCATCACCTCGAGCGCCTTCACGCGGTTGTACATGCCCGTCTGGTGGGCGACGACCTTGATGCCCTTGTTCTTCGCCCAAACGGCGTCCGAACCTACTTTGCGGTCGTCCGAGGAAGCGGCGCCCGGGATACCCGACATCACGACGAGGTTCCCCTTGCCCTTCATCTGCTTGACGACCCACTCGGCGCCGATGCGGCCCATCTCCTTGTTGTCCGTGCCGACGAAATGGACCACGGCGGGGTCGCTGTTCCAGCGCTGGACGGCGACGACTTTGATGCCTTTCGCGGCGGCCTTCCGTAGCGTGGGCTCGGTCCCCTTCGAGACCGTGTTCACGAAGAGCACGTCCACGCCCTTGGTGATCATGTCTTCGAGGTCGTTGATCTGCTTGGCGAGCTTGTCCTGGCTGTCGGTGATGATGATGTCGACGCCGAGTTTCTTCGCCTCCGAGCGCATGTGCTTGGCCACTGTGGCGTAGGCGGGGTGGTGAAGACCCGAGAAGGACGCCCCGAAGCGGAGCTTCTTCATCGCCGCCTGGGCCGGCAGCGCCCCCGCGACGGCCAAAACGACCGCGAGGGCAAGAACACCGATAGTTCTTTTCATGGCTTTCTCCTCCTTTGGTTAGGGATTCTCACTCAGACTCCGTTGCCCGATACGTCGGCTCCCATCATGAGCCGCAAAACTTTCTCCTGTGTGGCCTCCGCGCGGGAGAGAACTCCTGCGACGCGCCCGTTCCTGATGACGATGACCCGGTTGCTGATGCGCAGCACCTCGGGCAGGTCCGAGCTGATCATCAAGATGGCGACGCCGCGCTTTTGCAACTCCCGGATGAGGGCGTATATCTCCGCCTTGGCGCCCACGTCCACCCCGCGGGTGGGCTCGTCGAAGATGAGCGCGCGCGCGCCCGTGTCCATCCAGCGCGAGAGGATGACCTTCTGCTGATTGCCCCCGCTCAGCGCCTTGACGGGCTGGCGGGGTCCGCGCGTGGCGATGCGAAGTTCCGCGATGATCTCCCGCACGCGGGATTCGTGCGCGATGCGTCGGACGAATCCGCCGCTCGTATATTTATCGAGCGTGGCGAGCGTGCTGTTCTCCTTGACGAGAAGCTGCATCACGAGTCCCTGGAGCTTACGGTCCTCGGGCACCATGCCGAGACCCGCATCGATCCGCTGGTGAACGCCTCCGGTCAACTTCTTCCCAGAGAGGCGCGCCTCGCCGCCCGCCGCCGCTTCCGAGCCGAAGAGCAGGTGCGCGAACTCGCTGCGCCCCGAGCCGATGAGACCCGCGAGGCCAACCACCTCGCCCGCCCGAACACCCAAAGAGATATCGCGGACCACGCGGCCATCGGACAACGCGTCCGCCTCGAGCACCACGGGCGCATCCTCGGGCACCTCGAGCGGGGGTTCTTCCTCGGCGAGGCGGCGACCCACCATGGCGAGGACGAGCTGGTCGATCTGCGTCTCGGATACTTTGCTCGAATGCACTTTCTCGCCGTCGCGCAGCACGGTGACGCGATCGGCAATCTGGAAGACCTCATCGAGGCGGTGCGAGATGTAGATGATTCCCAGCCCTTGTTCTTTCAGTCCCGCGATGACGCGGAAGAGCACCTCGATCTCGCTCTGCGTGAGGGGAGCGGTGGGTTCGTCCATCACCAGGATGCGCGAGGCGCGGGAGAGAGCCTTTGCGATTTCGACCATCTGCTTCTGCGCGACGCCGAGTTCCTCGACCGGGGTGCGCGGGTCGATGGATATCCCGAGTTCCTTCAGGATTTCCCCGGCGCGCGCGTTCATCTCGCGGGCCGCGACGAAGCCCGCCCGCCGCAGGGGTTCGTGGCCCAGGAAGATGTTCTGGGCCACCGTGAGCTTCTGGACGAGGTTCAACTCCTGGTAGATGACGGCCACGCCCATCGCCAGCGCCTCATGCGGGTTGGCGGCCCGGTAGTCTTCTCCCTCGAAGCGTATCGTCCCTGCGTCGCGCCGGTGGACGCCCGCGAGAATCTTGATGAGCGTGGACTTGCCCGCCCCGTTTTCTCCAATCAGGGCGTGCGCCTCGCCGGGCATGACCTCGAAGTCGACTCTGGAGAGCGCCTGGACGCCCGGGAAGGCCTTGGATATTCCCTCCATCGTCAACAGCGCCGGCATCGGTTCACTGCCTGTGCACGAGTTGACGGTCGATGATAACGGCGAGCGCGATGACGACGCCCTTGGCGACGAGCTGCCAGTGCGCGCTGATGTCGTGGAGGTTCAGGCCGTTGTTGAGGACGCCGATAGTGAAGGCGCCCGCAAGGGTCCCGAACACGCGCCCCTCCCCGCCGGCCAGGCTCGTGCCGCCGATGACGACGGCGGCGATGGCGTCGAGCTCCGCCTGGATGCCCATGTTCGCCTGCGCGGACTGGAGACGCCCGATGATGAGGAGCGAGGCGATGCCCACCCCGAAGCCGCAGATGGTGAAGACGGACGTGCGGATGCGCTCCACGTTGATGCCCGAAAGACGGGCGGCCTCCTCGTTTCCACCCACGGCGTAGACCGAGGTGCCGAAAGCCGTGCGCGTCAGCACGATGTGGGCCACGACGTAGACGATGATGAGGACGTAGATGGGTATCGGCAGCCCGAAGAGGTGGCCCTGGCCGAAGTTGCGGTACCAGCCGCCGAAGCGCGTGACGGGAAACGAATCCGTCACCACGAGGGCGATGCCGTGGTAGATGGTCATCCCGGCGAGGGTGGCCACGAAGGCGTTGATGCGCGCGAAGGCGACGAGGAGACCGTTCCAGAGCCCGCATGAAAGCGCGACGGCCAGCATGATGAGGATGCCCGCCGCGTCGCCGAAGGCGTTCATCGCCATGATGCCCACCACGCCCGAGAGCGCCATGACGGAGCCGACCGAGAGGTCGAACCCGCCCGAGATCATGACGAAGGTCATGCCGGCGGCGATGATGGCGTTGATGGAGACCTGGCGCGCGACGTTGATGAGGTTCGCCGGGTTCAGGAAGGCTTCGGACGTAACGGAGAGTACGAGGCACAAGAACGCGAGGCCGATGACCGGCCCGAAGCGGACCAGGACGCTATACGCCGCACGCCCGCCTGCGGGGGCGGCGCCTTCGCTCGATGCGTGAGCCTCTTGCGCCATGGCGGTCTTCCATCGGTTGGCAAGATTGCGGCTTAAAATTTTCAACGAGTATGAGCAGAAGTATACACCAAAGCGGCGAAAAAATCATTGGCCTTGTTTCGAGGCCGCCGGGCGCGCATCCCTCGATACGGCGCGCAAGCGCGCCTACTCGGGATGAGGGGGAGTTGGCATGCGTGTCTGGCCCATTCGGGATGAGGGGAGGACGTGCTTCTTCACCCTGAGTAGCCGCGAAGCGGCGTATCGAAGGACGCTCGTGGATCCGCGCCCGATGAGGAAGGATTTGCCGAACAAGACGGAAAGACATGACTCCCCTCCCTGAGGGGGTTGTTGAAAACTCCTCCTCGCTCGAAATTGACCATTGCCGTCATTCCGGTGTCGGAGCCGAACAAAGCGGGAGGGTTCGACGGAATCCATTTTTACGTCTTTTGCCTTTTGTCAGGGCTCCTGCGTATCGCCGGGGAATGAAATGTCACCGTTTATTCACCCGCACCCGCAAATGGATTCCGGCTTTCGCCGGAATGACGGTGAACACTTTCGATTGGAGAGGACAGCAACCCCCTTGAAAGGGAAACCCCATAAA